>JBHLQJ010000160.1:0-6671 GCA_048884945.1 Candidatus Thorarchaeota archaeon
CATCAGCTGACTACATGCTGGGTCACACCTTGGCCTATATGATCATTGCAGTTGTCCAAGTGATTCTTGTCCTTGCAGCCTCATACATGATTGGGTACAGACCTTTGACAGGGATTGCAGGGATTGCGTTCACCTTTGTAATCACTCTGGCATTCGCACTAGTGTCTGTTGGTTTTGGCCTGATTTCTGCGACAATCTCCAAGTCTGCTGAAACTGCTTCAGGCATAAGCTTTGCATTTATCATGCCTCAGCTTTTCCTTGGGACATTCATGCCTCTTGGAGGCGGGATCGAGGTGTTCGCCAATTTCATGCCAAGCAAGCACCTCACTGATGCGATTACAACCCTATTCCTCAGGGGAGCTCCCATAACTGCCCCAGCGATCTGGGTCGAGCTTGCCATCGTATCAGTAGTGGGAGTCCTGCTAATAGCAGTGGGAGTTTTGCTTTTCGAGAGGTTCGGTTCTCGCTAGGAGTCCTTCGGGACTCCATCCTTTTTTCTATTAGAGTTATTAGGGAGGTTTATGAAAGTGAAAATGTGTTGTACAAGTGAGGTGAAGTCATGGACTCCGACAATGGCAACGTAGAAGATGAATTAACTGAGAAGGCGAAACAACTGCTGCTTCTTACGGACTTAGTTGATAAGTACCCGGCAGTTGTTGCACGAAGAGTTGCAGGTCTGGTCTATCTGATAATTGCAGGAGGAATATCATTCGCGACGTTAATCTATATGTCAGTGCAGGATATTTTTAGTCAGGGAAATCCAATACTGGTCAATCTGGGATTTGTAGCGCTCAGTCTAATCTTCTCTTGGGCTGTTGCCTTTAGATTGGTTCTGCCGCTCACACAATCGTACCCAAAAATTGAAACCACTCCTAACGGAGACTGGAAAGTCTTTATAGTGTGGGGAATTCTGGCGATTGCCATTGTAGTTCTGTCTTTCGTGACATACTCGACCAGCAACGGGCAATATTTCGCACCCGCTCTTCAATTAATAATGGGCATTGGTTTCCTTTCAAACTACCTCGGAGGCAGAAAACAACAAAGCGGTTATGAGTTCTATACTCGTGAGCACCTTTATTTTGCAATTGTTGTCTTTCTTAGTATCATCCCGATGATGTTGTTTCTGGATAGAGCGCATGTCTTCCTGATAGTCGCCGACATGGGAGGAATCTACATCGTTGGAATATACATGCTAATCACAGCTGAACGATTACTTTTGGAAAGCAAAGGACAGGGATAGACGTGAGCCTCGATGGGGACCTCCTATCAGCATTGGTAGGACTCATGGAAGAAGACCGTGAAACCATGGTCCCCGCACGACTCTCCGTTCTAGTCTACCTCTATTTTACGCAACATGCAACATTTCCAGTGCTTCAGAGGAAACTTGGACTTACGTCTGGAAATTTGTCTAGCCATCTGAGAAAACTGGAAGAATTGGGTCTGATTCGAATCTCAAAGAGATTTGTTGATCTAAAACCAACAACTTTCGCTGTCTTGACTAAGGAAGGAGCAGAACGAGTTAGGATACAGATGGTTCGTATGCGTGAGCTTGTATCGATGGTCGTTGATAACGAATCTAAATCAGAGGAGTAGTTTCTGCAACTTCAATAAGTCTGGTACTTCGCCCTTGGTCTTGAGTTTACCAGCGGAATATGCAGCCATGGGACTCTCAGTCTTCTCTATGATTGCAAAGAATACGGTGGAATCCATTGTCACCTGCAACTCCGCATCAGTTTCACCTTCAGCCACCTCAAGGAGCTTTGCATCGCCAATCTTCATGAACATCTTGGTATTGATATCTGGAAAAATGAATTGAAGCGCTTTGTTGTAATCTTTGAATCGACGTTGAATCTTTGGGTCTTCAAAACGTTCTCCTAGGCTCTGAAGCATTGCGAGTATCTTTTCTTTGGTCATAATGTCACCATCCAATAGAAACGCAAAGCCCGAGTTATATCTTCTTGGAGTTAACAGTGAGATTTATGAATAATAGGTTTCACCCTCATAGACTACATCTTGTGAGAGGAAGTTCATGACAATGGACAACAATGCTGAACAGACTAAAGAAACCAGTTATAGAGCCGCTTATTATGCTTGGGCTGGTGGGCTTGTATTTGCTCTGGCATTTACATTAATAATATGGCTACTGGGACCATTGTTGGACCCTGTCCTAGCAACACTACTTCCAGATCAGGGAGCTGATTGGTACTTCTGGAAGCTGCCAACACGTGAATTCATGACTATGTTTATTGTATGGAGCTTCTACCTTGCTCATCAATTTTCGATGTGGGGTGCAATTTACTGGGCTCAAAAGAATCTAAACAACTTCCGTGCAAACCCAACAAAAGGCCTCACACGTTATAATTTAGCTGCCATCATAATCAATCTGGCCTTCATATTTCTTCACTTGGTCCAGACTCATATTTGGTTCGATGGACTCGCGCAGGATGTACCAATCTGGACTAGTCAGGGTTCAGTCATTGTCATGCTGGTCATTATTCTTATCATTGAGAATCCGAGGAGGGGTATATTCCTTGGTAAGAAGATGGGTAAGCCAATGACTGCTCGTGTTTCTGGATTCTTTCGAAGAAACCATCCGTACATCATTGCATGGGCAATTGTCTATACATTCTGGTTCCATCCGATGGCATACGATCCTCAATTGCTAAGCGGGTTCTTCTACATGTTTCTACTCTTTACTCAAATCTCACTAGCATACACTGTTGTGCATGTGAATAAGGGATGGATTGTCTTATTGGAGAGCTTCGTGGGCATACACGCATTTGTTGTAGCTACGACAACTGCCTCTCAAGCTGTAACAGGAATCTGGGTGATGTTTGCTACTGGATTTGCGTTCATGTTCGCTTTCACGTACATGTTCATTTTCAATGTACGGAGAGAGGTTAAATTGGGTGTCATAGCAGGATATATTGCTGCGTTGGTCTGGATTTACCTACCTAGTGAATATGGAGGATATGGAAGAAACTTTAGCTATTTGATGCGGCTTGAGTTCCTTTGGATCCCAATTATCTTATACTTACTCGCTATAGTCTTCTCAGCAATCATCTTTGTCTATCTCAAAGCACAGCAATCTAACACACAAGAATAGCAAGAACGGAGAGGAGGAACTTCCCTCCTCATATTCTTGGTCACTTTTCAGTTTCGTATACGGTTTCTTTAATTTCTTAGAACACGTGTTCCAAATAATTAAATTAACGGCGTGAAGCCCCTGTCAGAAAGATTATATCGCTCGTCCTATTGGAGCCAATGTCACTACGGCACCTTGGAGAATATTCTCATGGTCAGCGAGGCAGCTAAAGAATCAGAACACAAGATGAAGCCTACCGATATCCTTGTTATTGGAGGAGGTATGGCTGGAATCAATGCTTCACTTGGACTTGCAAATGGTGGCCATCACGCACACATGATTGAGCGGTCTGTGAACATAGGCGGAAACTATGTAGCTATCTACAAGATATTTCCAGCGTTGGAATGTTCAGCTTGTGTGATGACGCCACTCACATCATTCGTTGGGAAACATCCGAATATCACTATCCACCCACTCTCCACTGTGGAGAAGGTGACAGGAAAAGAAGGAAACTTCATTGTTACGATTCGGAAAAAAGCCCGCTATGTCAATGAAGACAAATGCACTGGCTGTCAGCTATGTATTCGATCCTGCCCAGTGGAGGTGCCTAACGAGTATGACAAAGGACTCTCCCTCCGAAAGGCAATCTACATGAATTTCCCGCAGCAAATCCCACTAATTGCAACAATCGATAGAGACTCATGTATTGGCTGCGGAACCTGTGCATCTGTATGTCCTCAGGACTGTATAATGTATGATGACGAAGACAAATTGTACGAACTCAATGTAGGGTCAATAATTGTTGCTACGGGCTTTCAAGAGTACAGACCATTGGACTATGGCGAGTATGGTTATGGAATATTTCCAAACGTCGTTACTACGATGGAGTATGATAGACAAAGCCACCCAACAGGTCCAACAGATTCACACATGGTCCGACCTTCTGATGGAAAGGAACCTGAGAAGATATTGTTTGTCAACTGCGTCGGAAGTAGAGATGTACGAGAGAATATTAATGGATACGCCAAACACTGCAATAGAGTCTGTTGTTCATTTGGTCTGAAACTTGCACAGGTAACCAGAATGCACTATCCAGAAGACCACTGTGAAATCATCTATACGTACATGGATATGCGAACAGCTGGAAAGGCGTTAGAAGAGTTCCTATGGGATTCACAAAAGAATCGTGGTATCGATTTTATACGGGGACGGGTTTCAGAGATACAGGAAGACCCAGATACTCATGACTTATTCGTCAAAATGGAGAACACAGAATCTGGCGAGATAATCGAAATTGATAAGATTTCGATGGTTGTTCTCAACGCTAGTTTCCGTCCAAGTGAAGGTGCTGCAGATCTAGCTAGGATACTCAAGGTTGATGTTGATGAAGCAGGTTGGATAAAGGAAAAACATCCCAATGCTTCAGCACTTGAAACAAATCGAGCAGGGATATTCGTAGCTGGTTGCGCTCATGGCCCTAGAGATGGGACAGATTCTGTAAACGAAGGTAAAGGAGCAGCAATGGCAGCTCATTCTATTCTGCCGGTTCCTACACCAAAACCTGTACCTGAGATTCCTCCGGCAGAGCTTGGAGATGAACCTCGCGTTGGTGTCTTCATCTGTCACTGCGGTGGTATTATTGGAAATGCAATAAGTTCTCCAGGTCTTGCAGAATGGGCGAAGAACCTTCCAAATGTTGCTTACGCGACTGACTACATATTCATGTGTAGCGATCCTGGTCAGCAACTTGTCACGGATGCAATCAAAGAGCATAAGCTCAATCGGGTTGTTGTCGGGTCATGTTCCCCACTACAACATGAGTCAACTTTCAGAAGTGCTCTTCAGGCAGCAGGACTCTCAGGCTACTTTTTAGTCGGTCCAGTTGGTTTGAGGGAGCACCTTGCACTCGTCCATGTGAACGAAGATGCTGAAGTAAGACAAGAAAAAGCTCAAGACATGATTCGAAGCGCTGTTGCAAAAGCAGTGAATAATGAGGTTGTCCCAGTCAAGAAGGTCGAGGTCACACCAGTTTCGATGGTTGTGGGTGGTGGCGTATCTGGAATGACTGCCGCTCTTGATATCGCACGGAAGGGCTTTGATGTAGTACTCGTTGAGAAGCAAGATAGGCTTGGTGGGAGGTTGAACGAGCTATACCACGTGTTTCCAGCCATGGAATCGGCTGCAGATATTGTAAATGAACTTGTTTCTAAGATTAAAAAGAACAAGCACATCCAAGTCATTCTAAACTCAAAAGTAGTTGGTCGAGATGGTTCCTATGGTAACTATGACATATCTATACAGAACAATCAAACTGGCGAGTTATCTGTTCATAGAATAGGTTCGATGGTTATTACCGTTGGAACAGACGTCTATGAACCAAAGCAAAGCGAATATGGCTGGGGTGAAGTTCCTGGGGTGATATCAACTCTTGATCTCGAGCGAAAATTGAGAAATGGAGAAATCAAGAAACCACCAAAGAATCCAGTGTTTATTCATTGTGTTGGTTCAAGGCAGAACCCTGGTGAAGGTAACAGATACTGCTCAAGAGTATGCTGTTCAGCCACAATAGCTATGCAGCATGAACTCAAGGAGATGTTCCCGGAAATCAAGATATTCTCTGCATACAAAGAACATATTCGTCCTTTTGCGAAAGGCATGGAAGAGATGTGGCGTGAGAACAGGCAGAACGGAGTTGCATATCTAAAATGGAACCGTGAACAGCCGGTAACTGTTGAAAAGGACCCTGATGGTGATGCAGCCATTGTCACTGTCTATGATACACTTTCGCAGGAAACTTTCAAGATCAAGACAGACATGGTTGTTTTAGCTATGGGACTTGAGGCTCCTCATGACGTTAATGAGTTTGTAAAAGCCATGGGAATCAACAGAGGTCAGGACGGATTTCTAGCAGAGATGCATATGAAGTATAAACCAGTTGAAACCACTGTCCCAGGGGTGTTCCTTGGCGTTACATATGCAAAGAACATTGGAGACTCAATCAATCAAGCCCGCGGAGCAGCAAGCGAAGCATGTATACCACTGAACTTAGGTACTGTGCAGATTGAACTTCTTACAGCAGAGGTTGACCAAGACCTCTGCGTGGGATGTGACCTTTGTCACTACTCAGACATCTGTCCATATGATGCAATTTCAATGATGGAAGTCGAACCTGGCGTCAAGAAGAGCGTCACTGATGAGATGCGTTGTGAGGGGTGCGGCGCGTGCTGCGCCATCTGTCCAACCGGAGCGCGTGATCTTCGCTGGTGGCGTGAAAAAAGCATTCTAGAAGAAACAAAGGAAATGCTGAGGGAGTAAAACCTTGGCTTCACTGGATGGATTATTGGCGGGATGGATAGTTCTGAATGACTTGCTGGGATCTTTAAGAGAAAAAGACGTCTTCATCCCGGATTTGACATACGCAGACCTCAGAAACTCAAAAATGAGTTTAGAGTATCTTCGATCATTCGAGAGTGAAATAAAATCTGGAACCCAGTGTGAGGATGATAATCGACTTCAGATAGAGATGGAGATACAAATCCAAAGACTTCGAGATACACTCATGGTCTGGGCAGAGGAGAAAGAGGGG
>JBHLQJ010000161.1:0-6615 GCA_048884945.1 Candidatus Thorarchaeota archaeon
GTTGAAGCAGCCATAGTCAATCGGCAGATTGTTATGTCAGCAGCTGAGGCAGCACAGATGATTCTCAAAATCGATGACGTCATTAGCTCTAAAGGCGCACCCAGCGCGGGTGGAGGTCCACGTGGAGATGATGGCGACTTCGGTGATGACGAATAGAAAGAGTCAAACGTAGAACGGAATCAGGTGTAGCACATGTCAGAAGGCTCTGAACAACCCAAGAAAGAAGAAAATGAGGCCGATGAAGCAGATGAGCCAACCCTTGAAGAGGTAGTAGCTCTCTTGACCAACATACCAGGTGTTGGTCCAAAGACTGCAGAAAAACTTGCAGCTGCGGGCTTTGACACTCTGGAGAAAGTAGTGGGAGCTGATAAAGAAGTTCTTGCGGCCGCTGTTGCTGGTCTTAGCGTAGCAAAGGCTGAAGCTACAATAGCTGATGCAACCGATCTTCTAGAGAAGGTCAAGTCCGGAGCCATTGACTTGACTGGTAAATCAAAGTCAAAGAGAAAAAAAGCTCCTGAACCTGAACCTGATAGACACGAGCTCGAACCTATCGAAGCTGTCGCAAAAGCTGAGGAACGTAAGAAACTCATGACTGGCTATGAAGAAGAGAAAGCCGCGATGGGAATTCCTGTTGGCCCCAAGTGGCTAACAAGATTCGAAAAAGCCAGAATAATTGGTGCGCGTGCCCTTCAGATTTCAATGGGAGCTCCTGTGTTAATCGACTTGAAAACAGCGCCGATGGGACGCTTTGGTTTTGCAGAGGCTGAACTCAAAGCTGGAGTTCTGCCTATGACTGTTCGTAGGACTCTTCCTACAGGCGAAAGTCACGACATACCCTTGTCAATACTCTTGAAGCATACGAGGTTGGACTAGTTCCAACTTCGCAGCTCATTTTATTTTGAGATGTCTTGTTGTGCAATCATACTACGTCTTAAAAGCAAGTCAAACTAGATGCATATTTCCTAGTGGTGAGTGAAATTGCAGGAATTACTACCTAGCTCATATTTAATTGTAAAAATTCTACTAGGTTTTGTAGTCGGTGGTTTAATCGGATTAGAACGGCAAAAGAAGATGGATGTTGACCGTGTTGTGGGTGTCAGGTCATTTGGTCTACATAGTTTGTTTGGCACTCTTGCTGCATACTCATCTATACTGATTGAAGAGTATACAATTCTAATCTATGCAATTGCTATTTCCATTATGCTTACAGCAGCTCAGATTTACTATAAGATGTTCAGGACTCCAGGCAAAGGGCAGACGACTCCGCTTGTTTTCGCAATCTCTTTTGTTTTAGGAGTCTTAGTTGGATTGGATGAGGAAATATCGGGTCAAATCGTGGGCACACTAACAGTGTTGGCAATGACTGTGTCATTTGGTGTGTTCATTGTTCTCTGGTTCAAAGAAGAATTGGCTCATGCGGTTGAAGTCATAACACGAGATGAAATGATAAGCGCAGTCGAATTAGGCGTCATAATTCTCTTCCTATGGCCTATTATGCCAGAAACAGTCATGCTAGGGACAATTGCATATCCTGCATTCACAATATACTTGTTGATTGTGATCCTTCTCTCAGTCAGCTTTGCTAACTACTTGTTGGTGAAAAAGTACAAGGATAAAGGAATCTTCTTCTTCGGGTTCTTTGCAGGGTTAGCTAACAGTGAAGCTGCTGTGTCCAGTGTAACTGACTTCTATGTAAATTCGGAACGAAGAGGTACTGCAAAAATCTCAATATCTATAATTCTAGCAAATGTCGCAATGGTTGTCAGAAATGGATTTCTTCTCTTAATTCTAGATAGTTCTTTCAGACTTCTTTCACTCTTTATCGTACCAATGGTGATTATCATCGTGATAAGTATGATTCGAATTATTCTTGAGGAACATTCTGAACACCATGGGGAAGGACAAGAGTTTGATACGAAGCTTGTATCACCATTTGAGTTTGGAGCCGCCCTTCGATTTGCTGCAATATTTGCAGTCGTCTATTTGGTCCAATTGGTCCTGACTCAATATTTCAGTGATCCAGGGTTGATTATTGCTTCAATAATTGGAGGCTTTGTATCAGCAGGTGCTGTAGTTGCTGGTGCTGCAACTCTATTCGTGTCGGGACAGGTAACAGTTTCAATTGCAGTGCCTGTGATTATCATTGCAACAATCATGTCAGTGTTGAACAAAATGCTGTATGTGTACCTTGCAGATAGAGAAACTACGTTATTGAAGACTGTAACAAGAGATTCAGTCATTGTCGGCGTATTGTTTACAATGTACTTGGCACTTCTGTCATTCGGTCTGCTGGTATAGGTATCAATAGAAACTCCATCACAAGACTTAAAGTGCAAAAATCAAACTCGCAGTTGGTGACAAATGTGTTGGTTGGTGGACTTGTTCATCAAAAGGACTAGACTTAGTGTAACCTCTTTCAACCCAACCTGTGACCGATACGTGTTCTGGAGGAATTCCAATGAGTGAGATGAGAACAGTAAGGGGTATGAGAGACCTCATGGGTCTTGAGATGCGAGTGAAGAACTACCTCATGGCTACAGCTGTTGCGGTTTTTGAACAATATGGGTATGAACCTTTGGACTCTCCAGTGATGGAACTCTGGGAAACACTATCAGCAAAGGGTGGAGAAGAGGTTGAGGCTGAAACATTCAAGTTCACGGACAAAGGTGAACGAGAGGTTGGTCTCAGATTTGATCTCACAGTTCCTCTAGCTAGAATAGTTGCCACGAATCCACATTTGCCAAAACCATTCAAACGCTATGCTGTAGGAAAAGCATGGAGGTATGATAGACCTCAAGCTGGAAGATACCGTGAATTTGAACAGGCTGATGTTGACATTATCGGAGCTGATAGTGCAGCAGCGGATGCGGAAGTAGTTCTAATAGCTCTTGAGTTTCTAAAACGCGTCCTTGGTTCAGATTATTCAATCAGTATCAATAATCGAAAGGTCCTTCGTGGCATAACAGAAATTGCAGGAGTAAGTGATGAACTCGCGTATGACTGCTTTAGAGCAATAGATAAACTGGATAAGATAGGAAAAGACGGAGTCCTACAAGAGCTTAGCGAGAGAGGGATTGGAAAGAAACAAAGTAGGTTTCTAATCGATGCTATAGAGCTCAAAGGCAAAGGAGTCAAGGTTCTTGAAAAGTTTAGAAACATCCTCAAAGATTCTAGGATTGGTATTGATGGTGTAGATGAACTAACCTTGATGGCTGAAATATTCGAAGAAAGCGGAGTATCAGACATGGTTGAATTTGATATGTCACTTGCTAGAGGTCTAGACTATTACACAGGCCCGGTCTTTGAAGGCAGATACTTAGGTAAACCAGAAGTTGGTTCTATACTTGGAGGAGGTCGGTATGACAAGCTCATCGAAAAATTTGGAGGAGCAGCGACACCTGCTACTGGGATATCGTTGGGTATTGGACGAATGATTGATATTGTCCTTGCCAGAGGTATTGGAAAAGATTTGGTGAAGCCGCTTGATGTTTTTGTAGCTCCAATCTCACGCTCTATGCTAAGATATGCAATGTCATTCCAAAACAAACTCGTCCAAGCTGGATTATCATGCGAAGTTGATTTGATGGAGAGACCTCTGAAAAAACTCCTTGAAGAAGCAGACGTGAAAAATGCTAAGTACACTATCATTGTGGGAGAGAGAGACTTAGAGAATGGAGAAGTCAGTGTCAGGGATATGTTGTCTAAAAAGACCAAACAAGTCAAATTATCAGCATTAACAGAGTACTTGGTAAATGTCCCTAGAGAGGAGTAGGACTCATTCAAGGTCAGATTTCTCTAGAGGAGGAAATGGCATAGACCAAAGGCTTTTCTCATAGAGCTTCTATACTGTCAGTGGGATTTCAATGGTGCGAATGCCAGTGGTTGCAGGACGATTTTACGAGGGAAAAGAAGACTTGCTGCAGGAGCGTCTGAAAAACTGCTTCATGGGTTCTTTGGGACCAGGCAGCCTTCCGGATGGTGAGCCAGGAACGACTAGGTCTCTAAAAGCAGTGATAGCTCCTCATGCAGGATACATGTATTCTGGTATGCCGGCAGCACATACCTATCTGAAAGTCTTTGAAGATGGAATACCAGATCATGTAGTGATGCTTGGTCCTAATCATACAGGCATTGGAGCTAGAGTAGCTGTTTGCAATGATGATTGGCAAACACCACTTGGCATCGTGCAATATGACAGTGTTCTAGGAGCAGCTATCGTCGAGGAGAATGAATATGCTTCATTTGACTGCATCGCACATAGCAGTGAGCATTCCTTAGAGGTCCAAGTCCCATTCTTACAATATACCTTGGGGCCTGGAGTGTCAATCGTACCAATTTGTCTCTCTGATCAATCATACGCTGTTTGTGAGTCAATCGGGAAGACACTGGCTAGGCTAGCGAACGAAATGGATATTCTAGTTCTTGCAAGTTCAGATTTTACTCATTTCGAATCTGCTGAAAGCGCACGAAAAAAGGACAATCAAGCAATGGAATATCTTGAGTTCCTTGATCCAGAGGGATTCTTATCATTTGTACATGGACACAGAGTCAGTATTTGTGGTGCGGGACCAATTGCTGCAGCAATGATCTTTGCTAAGGAGAGAGGAGCAACTCAGTTCAACGTCTTGAAGTATATAACATCTGGAGACATTACCAGAGATAACTCCAGCGTTGTTGCGTATGTTTCAGCTACGATCAGTTAAGCTAATCGATATGTTGAGCTTCAAGAGAGGATTCAATCTTACGGCTCTCCTGACCAGCATTTCGAGGCAAGAAAGATGCAGCTACAGCACCAACAACTGAAACTCCACTAGCGATGAGCAGACTAAGAGCAGCAGAGCCGGTATCATCGAAAATCTGACCACCGATGAGTGGACTGACTGCATAAGCACTGTTGCTTACAGCACCAAAAACACCCATCACAATCCCATATGAGGTGGGTTCTGTGACATCTGCGATTAACGCCTGAATAGCGGGACCCCTCATAGACATCCCAATGGAGAGTATAATGCCCGAAACTAGAAGGTCAGTGACATTATGAGAAAAGATGAACATGATTAAAGAAAGTGCTCCAACCATTGCTCCAATTACTATCAACCATTTTCGTCCACGAATATCGGATAATTTTCCAAACAATATACTTCCAATCATCATGGTGATTCCAATGATACCAAAAAATAGACCAATTTCGTACGGCTGAACGCCTATGTTGATAACTGCATCAAGCATGAATGCCACTTCAAGAATACCCATTGCAAACATATTAGCAAACATTGCCATTCCCAATATTCCATAACACCTACGAGCTCTTGATAATACAAGCCGAATAGGTGGTCTTGGTAAAGACTCTTTGATCGTTTTCCTCACTGGTTCTTGAACGAGAACATAGACAAGACCCATTGTAATCAACGTAGCAATTGCAGCCAAAATGAAAGGCAACCTGATACCAAGAAATTGTGCTAGAAAGCCACCAAGTGCAGGACCAATAATGAAACCAACCATATTGCCTGTGTTAAGGTAGCCCATCGCAGTACCTCGATTCTGCATAGAGGTTACATCAGACACGAATGCGTTTGCAGCTGGAAAGAAACCAGCAGAAACAGCTCCCTCGAGAGCACGAGCAGAGATCATGACTATTACATCATACGCATATGCGTAGATAATATTCGCAATAGCAAATCCAAGAAGAGCTGTTATCAGGACGGGTTTTCTACCCACCCGGTCTGAGAGACCTCCTAAGGGTCCAGCTAGAATAATTCGCGCGATAGCAAATGATGCAGCTAGAACTCCAAGTTCAATACCTGCCATTCCTAGGGACGAGATATAATATGGGAAGATTGGGGTTACAAGGCCAAAGCCGATCTGAAGTATACTGAGAGAAATGGCTAGCATCCATACCTGATACATTCCACCTGACTTCTCTTCAGTGGGAATATCTTGACTGCTTATAGCAGGAGTGGTGACTTTGGCTTCAGGATCCATTAGAAAAACACTCTTCCGCTCGCATGTGCAACTCCTTTTCAAGTTTCGTAAAGCGACAACCCTACTTGTCGATGATAACTTTCCGGACACCACGAATATCAGCAAGAGTCTCTATTACTTTGCCAGGTAATGGTTCCTCTGTTATCACCTTTAAACACGGGTCTTGATAGATTGCTACATCTTCAGCAAGTACTTGTCGAATTGGTATACCATACCCTGCAATCATAGATGTGACCTCTGATAGGATTCCAGGTGATCCTGGAGACTCAACATAGATGGTAACTATGCCATATCCAAAAACATCCTTTACCTTCTCAAGCGAAGGTCCTGCTGGTCTTAAGAGAGAGAAAAATTCGCAGAGCTCATCATTCTCACATATGTCTTCAGTAGTTGCTCTCACTGTGCGGCGATCAATACCAAGAGCATTTCCTAATGACTTCAAAGGAATTCGAATTTCACCACATTTGATAACACCAGGACTCTCAACATGAAAACCATGTCGAACAATCGCCTCAGCAACCTTCAACCGCTGTGGAGATTCGCTGAGGTGGTCTACAATTGTACGCCACATGGATGACCATCTTCTTCATTCTTCAACTATTTCTTTTTCCATTAGCACTTCGTCTATTAGAC
>JBHLQJ010000162.1:0-6612 GCA_048884945.1 Candidatus Thorarchaeota archaeon
TGCACATATTCAACAAAAGAAAAATGTACTAAGTGAGGCTAATTGAAAATAAAGGTTAGAGAAGCAACGGAGGATGACTGCAAATTTCTCTTTGATTTGAGAAATCATCCAATTGTGAGAAACGCTTCTTTCAATACAGAGGAGATTTCATTTTCGCACCATCAAGACTGGTTCCATAAAAAGATCAATGATCCAAATACGACCATCTTCATAGGACTTAGCGCATCAAATGAGAAAATCGGGATGGTTCGTTTCCAGAAAGAGGATGACAGCGCATTTGTAAGCATTGCTATCTTACCTATTCATCACAATCAGGGATATGGTACATCAATCCTCAAAGAAACCTGTTCATCATTTTTCTTATCAGAGAAGAGTGTCAATGAAGTTGTTGCTGAAATAAAGAATACAAATACTCCATCACTGAAAATGTTCGACAAGGCGGGTTTTGTTCAGACAGCATCTAAGAATGAGAATTCAATTATGCGTTTATACAGACGCCTTGATTCCTATGAGATAGGTGTCAAGATATTTACAACCAATAAAGAATCATTTAGGAAGTTGCGAGAACTTCATGAAAAGGGAGTAATAGATTACATCGAGCTTTACATCGTGCCAGAGGTTGTAGACACAGACTCTCTTAGTGTTCTAAAGGATCTTCCAATTATTTTCCATGCACCAAATATTAATCATGGCTTTAACCTCCGAGATAAAGATAGAATCTTTGATAGTTCTTTAAACACAATTAGAAATATTTCGAATTATTTGAAGGTAAACACCATAATCTTCCATCCAGGACTTGAAAGCGGAAAAAGGGATATCAAGATGATAAAAGAAACATTATTGGAATTGAAACAGGATTATGATGTTATTCTTGAAAACATGCCCAAAAAACCTGTCCGGGGACAGAGAAATATCATTGCATCAAATTACGAGGAATTTCGAGAAATTACCACGGATATTGAACTTAAGATATGTGTCGATATTGGACATACAATATGTAGTGCCAATTATTACGGAGAAAATCCATTAGAGTATCTCCAGAAGTTCATCAACCTTCGGCCATTCATGATCCATATTGGCGATGGAGATTATTCAAGTCAGGCAGATATTCACAAGTCACTCTTGGAAGGGAACTTTCCATTAATTGAGATTCTGTCATTGATCCATCCAAATTCACGAATAACCCTTGAAACACCAAAATCAGATTTCATCTTACTAAGTGAAGATTTAATGAATTTACAGATTTTAAAGAATCTAATTCGTGCTTCGCAGCGTTAAGGGATTCTGAACTTTCCAGAACTACATCTGCATTTTATTTATATCAACTTGAAGGAATGTCACAAAGGTTGTGAAAATTATGGTTGACGACGCTTGGATTCCTTGTATATTTGAAGTGAGTTCTCCTCAAGGTAGAGTACATATGGCAGGACCTCTGATTAGCAACACGGATGATACAGATTACCAAATGATGTTTCGCCTTCCGATACCAGCAATGAAAGGTAACATGAGGTTACATATTGATGGATGTAGGGTAGGAGTTCTTGGAGCAGATCAAGCTAACTATGTATCCCAGTTATCAATCAATGGAATGACGTATCAAGCCATGAAGGTTATGTTTGAAACAAAAGAGCCGATTAACGCGCAAAACCTGAAGTCATATTCTATGACACCTTATGATGCAAGTACATATGAAGCTGTATTGGTACGTATATGGTGTTCAGTTTCAGAGGCAAACAAGTTACACCTCAGTAGTGTTTTATTGCATTGCTACTATGCATAAATCTCTCTCAAGTTGATGATGAATCAAAATACTTTCATCTTATTTTAATTGTTTAACTACCCTTTATATCAATGTACCTTTCAAGAGAGCATCAATGCAAATAATATAGCTGAATTCTTGAACTTCTCAAACTAAGGAAAATAGGCGAAAAGATAGTTTAATGGGGATATCTTTATGATTGGACATGTAGCGATTATTGCTGAATTTCTCAAGAAAACATGAAACATTGAATTAAAAAAACGTACACATTATTACATTGTTTAAAGTAGCATAGATTATATGTAATACCGAAGAGCGTTAAAAAGCGATATTCGAGGAATAACTGATTTGACAAAAACCAAGTGGATAATGAAGCAGTACTGGCGAATTGGCACAATCAGAACGCTTCTTGCACTGGCACTTGGTATGTTTGTTTTGGGAAAGCAATATTATGAATATATTCCATATCTTGCAGATCTTGGTCTATTGGGAGCATTGATACTAGGAGCCTCTCTTGTACTGCTATTCCTTGGTATTGGCTGGGCTTACGATGAGAAAGGAAAATTCTGGAGCCCAAAAATGCAGGTTAATGCAGAGAGGAGTCCTTACCAATATGTACCAGATTACAAGACATACGGGTTTATCTATCCAGTATATTATGCAGTCCTTGCAACGCTTAGAAAGACCTTTGAAAAACATAATCTTAATGCTGAATCCATCAAGTCTCTTTCTCAATATCTTGATGAATGGTTTGAGCGGAAAGAAACAAGATCAGACATTTTTGGAGCTCTACCAGCCTCAATTGAAATCTCCAACAAATACTCATTTGTAACAGATCCAGAAGAGCTCAAAAGAAAGATACCAATAAAATCCCGGGTCAAATTAGGTTTTGAGACTGAAATGTTGCGACTCAATTGGATCCAAGCTTTAACAGGATTGGTTCAAGATGTATTAATCTTTGGTGCACTTTATGTAACTTTACTCTTCCCAGACGTAGTTTCAGAAGGACTGGTTCCAGTTAATTACCTACTACTGGGAATTCTTTACTTATCGTTGCCACTCTTCTTCATTCTCACTGCAGCAGGGTGGTATTATGATAAGAAGCTAAGAGTCTGGTCTGCAGATTATGTAGTCAACTTTGAGCGAAATCAATTCCAATACGTGCCAGACCCAAGGAATGGGATTATAGAGATCCCATATTTTCTTGTACTTCTTAAGTCTATGAATGAAATTTTTGATGGTTTAGAACTTGATAAGAGTAAACTAACTGAGATGATTCAATTTCTTGAGAAGTACATCACGCTTTCTTCATCAATTGACCAGCATATGGATGAGGCAAGAGCATTAAGAAAGGAGATTGATGCGACATTCTAAGGAGTGATTTGAAATGGGAGCAAAGAAATGGTTAATGAAACAGCAATGGCGGATTACACAAATCAGAGGGATTTGGGGTCTATTTTATGGAATACTACTTCTAGCAATTTCATACTATGCATATATTCCGTTTTTTGCAGATATGGGTTCATGGGGACCTTTTGCGTTTTCAGGAGTTATCCTAGTTTCATTCGTTATTCTAGGTTATCTCTATGATAGAGTCTTTATCATGTGGGCTCCATCACAAGAAGTCAGCATGGAAAGAAATCCATATATGTATGTTCCCTCGCCAAAAGATCATATCTTCTGGTTACCACTATATTCTGTTTTACTGAATTCTATAGAAGAACTGGCACAACATTATAATGTGGATACACAAGAGATAGATGATGCCAAGAAGTACTTTGCAGAAATTCAAAAACTAAGACCGGAAATCAAGCAGGATATTGATAAAGCAGCTAATATTAGAGAACAGTTTGTTGCAGGGCATAAGTTCAGGGATATCGTCAAGCAGGATTTTGATGAAGAGTAGATTTACATTAAATATAGTTGGTCAATATTGAAAGAAGTAATCAAGTTCATTGATACTCACTGCTATATTGAACAAGATATTTTTGATAGCGGTCGTGATGTTGTCATTGAAAGAGATATTAAAGAAGGAAGCGGGATAACAAGCTCCGCATTAACTGAAGATATATAGAATAAGCTTCTCAAAATATCAAGAGATTATGATTTCGCATGTGCCTCAATTGGACTGGAAGCAATTTTTACGAAGCTATCAGAACTATGTGTAATTGAGATAAATCAAGTTTCCTCTTAGATTGCATTAATCAAAAATCCTTGAGTATATCTACGATAGAGTTCTTATTATGTGATTGCCATCTTAAGAAGTGACTATAGAAGAAAATCCTCACCAAAACACTCCAGCTTTTAAAGACTAAATTTCTGGTTTCCAATCTAAAGAATGAAAATTGGTTTAAGAATATTCATTTTTTTTTGAAATGAAGAACTATTATGTTCGGATTTATTAGCATGTATATCTATTACGAACAAAGATTGCTAAGAAAGGTGATTTGATGAGAATAGCTGTCGTAGTAGGTACACGACCAGAGTTCATAAAGACATGGTCAGTTGTTAAAGAAATTAAACGAAGAAGCAATCTTGAGTTAGTTCTGATTCATACTGGTCAACACTATGATTATGAAATGTCCCAAGTATTCTTTGAAGAACTATCATTAGAAAAACCCGATTTTTTTTTAGAAGTAGGCGCTCAACCAGTTGTTGAACAATCGACAGCTGTTATGAAAAAACTATCAGATGTTTTGCTACGAGAAAAAATTGATTTCGTACTAGTTCAAGGAGATACCAACAGCTGTTTAAGCGCGGCAATAGTGACAGCCCAACTTAGAATACCCTTAGGGCATATCGAAGCTGGTTGTAGATCGTTTGATAGAACAATGCCTGAAGAATTCAATCGAATCGTCATTGACTCTATTGCAAACTTGCTATTCGCACCAAGTGAAGTTGCATTTCAAAATCTTATGCGTGAAGGACATACTAGAAATAGGGTTTTATTGGCTGGAAATACAGCCGTAGATGCACTCAATGAAGGTCTTAGAATTTTGAGTAGTCCGAAGGAAGGCTTGGAGAAACCATACTGTGTTATTACAATTCATCGCGCTGGCAATACAGATAATCCTGCTAGACTTAGCGAGATATTGAAAGCTCTCCGTGATCTCAAGATGAAATGCATTTTTCCAATTCATCCCAGAACAAGAAAGATGATTAAGGAATTTGATATGGAAGACTTGCTCTTATCTTCAAATCTTGAAATAATTGCACCACTTGGTTACCTGAGCTTTCTCAATCTCATACGAAACGCGAGCTTAGTGTTGACTGATAGTGGTGGTGTTCAAGAAGAAGCTGCATTGCTCAGTGTTCATACAATCACAATTAGAGAGAATACAGAATGGCCTGAAACTGTATGGGCGGGAATTAACCATCTTGCGCATGCTGATGCGAGAGAGATTATTCAGATTGCGGATACTATCCAAAAGAATAGTAAACCACAAATCGGATCTATTTACAAGGGTGATGCTGGCAAGAATATTGTCGATCTAATTGTAAGTCGGATGTTGAATGAAGAAATGGAATATAAGATTCCGGATATGATTAAGAGCGGCTACCCCATACTCGGACTTGTGGACAGAGATGATTCAAGTGCTTTGATGCGATTTGATAAAAACGGGAAAACAATTTTCGAAGGAAAAGCAAAATACTCAATTATTGAGAAGTACCGACCATTAGAAAAAGAGTAATTTCTAATTGATGATTTTAGTGATTCTTCAATAGTGATATACAAAGAAACCAGTAATGAAGATTAAATTGAAGAGAGAGTTGTTGAATGAAATTAATAGATACACATTGTCATCTTGAATCTACAGAATTTGATTTAGATAGAGATATTGTTGTTGAAAGAGCAAGGGCAAAACAGATAGATATCATCAGTTCCGCAGTGACTTCAGACTCTTGGCAGAAGAATATTGATATTTGTCAAAAATATAACAATGTATTCCCAGCTCTTGGATTGAATCCAATCGATTGCCAAAATATTGATGGATTGTTGCTATTTCTAAAAAAGTATCATAGCAATCTGGTAGCTATTGGCGAGTGTGGACTTGATTACTACTTTGAGAGAAACCATGCAGCCCGTGAAAAACAAGCTATGTCATTCCTAGAGTCAATCCGCATTGCAGAGGAGCTAAAGTTGCCGATTCAAGTTCATTCACGTTCTGCTGGAAAAGCTGCCATCACACTACTCGAAAAAGCAGATGCACGCTTAGTTCATATGCATGCATTTGATGCGAAGGCGAGTGTAGCAAGAATGGCTTCACGAGAACTTGGGTATTTCTTCTCGATACCAACATCGGTTGTGCGGTCTCCACAAAAGCAGAAATTAGTGAGGGCAGTGCATATTGAGAAACTGCTAGTCGAAACAGACAGTCCTGTACTGGGAGTAGAAGGGGGTACAAGAAATGAACCATCAAATTTACCTATTGCTTTGAGAGAAGTGGCTTCGATTCTCAACAGAAATGAGGATGAGATATGTCAGATTATATTAGAGAATACACTCCGTCTGTACTCAAGGATTAAAATCAAATGATGTGATTCGTGATAATGGCTTCTGAAACAAGGTCGGTGTATAATGAAACCAGAAATCGAGCAACAAATCAGAAAGATGATACAGGCAACAACAAGCCAGGCATCGATTGATGAGTGGAACGAAGCCTCCACTAATCAGAGAGTACCTCTGTATAATTATAGAGGTGATCATGTTGAACAGGTTGTTAAACTAGCTAAGAAACTTGCTCAAGGAACTGAAGCGGACATAGAAGTTATCACCCTTGCCGCATGGTTTCATGATTTTGCCAAGCCGGGATTGGGGGGTATTGAGATACAAGACCATGGTATCGCTAGTG
>JBHLQJ010000163.1:0-6510 GCA_048884945.1 Candidatus Thorarchaeota archaeon
CCCGAAGAGGTGACCGAATACAAAGACTTCAAGTTCAAGGAATAAAACTTGATAATAAAAAAGAAGTCAACAGGCATTCAACACTCAACTCCTTGGTGCTTGCTTTTATCTCATTGTCTTGACCCATTCAAAGACCAGCTTGCACACGTCCTTGCTTGATTTAGTCGTTTTCTTTCTCAATCTTTTAGATAATCAGGACTGACCATATGCTTTTAGTACAACTTTTCACTTTCTTTCCAGACTGGAGAGGAGTGAAGAGTAATGAAGAAGTATGACCCAAAGATAATTGAAGGTCATTTCGACAAAGACGCTCATCTAGAATGGGAACGACTCGATCGAACTCCAAGAGGCAAGGTTCAGTTTCATATTCATCAATACTATCTTCGGAAGTACATCAAGAAGGGTGATCGAGTTCTTGAGATAGGACCTGGTCCAGGTAGGTTTACGATTGAACTAGCAAAGATAGGAGCTAGAATTGGGGTTGTTGATATTGCGAACGCACAACTGAAGATGAATGAGGAGAAAGTCAGAGAAGCTGGTTATGAGGAATGCATTGAGTGGAGACGGAAATTGGATATTCTCGATCTAGAAGGAATCCCCGACAACGAATTTGACTCGACAGTGGTATTTGGCGGTCCTCTAAGCTATGTCATTGAATTCGTTAACCGGGCTTTGGATGAGGTTATCAGAGTAACAAAACCTGGTGGAATTATCCTCACCAGTGTGATGTCCTGTCTTGGTACATTTCATCATCTCATCAGGAATGTATTTGATAAATGGGAAAATATGGGACTGGAGAATTTCGATGCAATTGTGGATACAGGAGATGTTCTAGGTAAGATGGCAGACCAAGGAACTCATCAATGCCATATGTTTCGCTGGAGCGAATATCGAGACCTTCTTTCTGGATATCCTGTTGAAATTCTAGACGCATCAGCAGCTAACTTTCTATCAACAGGTCTGTTTAATGAGGAATACCTCACAGAGTTAATGGGTGATGAAGAGAAGTGGAAGATGTTCTTGAAATGGGAACTTGACTTCTGCAGGGAGCCCGGTGCTATAGATGGTGGTACTCACATGATTGTCATCCTACGAACCAATGGCTAACCTCGATATTCCTTCACAATCTCAAGGAATTTTTTCACATTTTCAGTGATAACCTCATACTTGCCTTCCTTGATTGCTTTCTTGTCTGTGATGGCTCCACCTACTCCCAACGCAAAAGCGCCTGCTTCAAGCATTGGTCCTGCAGAATCTAAATCGACTCCTCCTGTTGGAACAAGCGGAATATGTGGTAATGGTGCTCTTACTGCCTTCAGATATTCTGCGCCTCCTACATTTCCACATGGAAAGACTTTCACAGCATCTGCACCCATTGAATACGCATTGAATATCTCAGTTGGTGTAAGAGCTCCTGGAATTATAGGTATCGAGTGTTTGTTAGCGGTTTCAATCAGACTCTTGGAATAATTCGGGCTCACTATGAATTTACTTCCGGCTTTGATGGCTTCTTCCGCCATTTTGCCATCCACTACTGTTCCCGTACCAATCAGGACTTTATTCCCGTAGTTGTTCAGAAGCTGCTTCACAACATCAATTGCACCTGGAACACTCATGGTCACTTCTATGATGTTTACTCCACCCCGCAGAAATGCATCAGCCACTTTAAATGCGATATCTGCTGACTCCACACGGATTATTGGAATGAGTGCTGTATCATAGATCAGTTTCATTGCTTTTTCCTTATTCCACATACATTTCACCTTTCAATACGTAATCCTCGTTGACGTCCTTTGATGAGTTCTTCGACCTCTGACTTGTATACAAAAGCTAAATCTCCAGGAACAGAGTGTTTCAATGCTGAGAAGGCTGACCCAAAATCAACCGCTTTCTGCAAGTCTTTCAATTCAAGGTATCCATAGATAAATCCAGCACTGCAAGAGTCTCCTCCACCTAATCGATCCACAATCTCTACATCATAGACTGGACTTCTGTAGACCTTACCATTAGAATAGGCAAAAACAGACCATTTGTTGAACCAGACTGATGGGGTCTCTCTTAGAGTAATGACTACTACTTTGAATCCAAACTTATCAGTAAGTTTTGCCGCAACTTCTTCATAGTCCTTGCCCTCAATCCCATATACCACCTTGGTGTCTTCTTCAGTTGTGATTAATATATCAATGAACTCAGAAGCAGGTTCTGTGAACTTCTGCGCATCTTTTGGTGTCCATAGCTTTCCTCTATAATTCACGTCATATGAAACCTTTACACCCAATTCTTTGCATGCCTTTAGTGCTTCATTTGTCACTTCTGCACAGCTTGTACTAAGCGCAGGTGTAATCCCACTAGTATGAAATAGTTTGGTTCCTTTCAATATCTTTTTCCAATCGACTTCGCCAGGTTTTATCTTACTAATTGCAGATTCCTTGCGGTCATAGATTACTCGATTAGTACGAGGTGCTGCTCCAAACTCAACGAAATAAATTCCGCACCTGTTACTAGTATCCCAGAGGATATGTGATGTGTCAACACCATGTTCCCGTGCTTTGTTCCTAATGAAATGTCCAATAGAGTTGTCCCCCAATTTTGTGACATACGCAGAGTTCAATCCTAACCGTGCGCAAGCTACAGCAACATTCATCTCTGCTCCGCCTGCATTAGCATTGAAACTCTCAGTTTGTTCGAATCTTTTAAAATCCGGAGGAGAGAGGCGAAGCATTACTTCTCCAAAAGTAACTACATCATAACCCATTATTCACACCACACTAGAAGTATGCTATACTATACTAATTCATGGAAATGTTAAATCTGTCGTAATGTATCTCCTCATGAGAACTCAGTTCGTGCAATGACCTCATCCTGAACAAATGGATCTAGCTCAATGAAGTACGCACTATATCCTGCTACTCGAACAATTAGGTCTCTATGTTGTAGGGGATTAATTTTTGCGTCTTCGAGTGTTTCTCTAGAAACTACATTGAATTGGACATGGAACCCTCCCATTTTGAAATACGTGTCAACCATACTGATGAATTTCTTTCTTCTTGATTCAGTATCAAAGAAGTCTGGTGTAAATTTCATATTGTAGAGTGTACCATTATAGCACAATCCATGATCAAGCCGAGCAACTGATTTCATTGCTGCAGTAGGTCCATTCACATCTCTATTCTGCGTTGGTGAAACTCCATCTGAAATCATATGGCCAGCTTTCCGTCCGTCTGGAGTAGCCCCTAAAACCTCTCCTTGTGGAATGTACATCGATACCGAGAAAAGTGCACCATGATATGGTCCGTTCCTTGTCGTCGTTCTACTCTGTATTGAATTGCAAAATGCTCTTCCAACATCTCTAGCAATGAAATCCACTCTTTCAAAGTCATTTCCATATTTTGAAGGGTCATTCTCTAATCGTATCCTGAGTTCTTCATGACCTTCATAATTGCTAGAAAGAATCTCAAGCAGCTCATCCATCCGTATTTCTTTCTTGTCAAAAACGAACTTCCGAAGAACCTCAAGTGAGTCAGCTGCTATAGCAATTCCAACTCCCATAATTCCTCCTGAGTTATAGACTGCTCCACCCTCTTGCATTGTCTTACCAGATTCATTGCATCCATCAATAAGAGATGAGATAAATGGAGTTGGAGTATTTTGTGCATGAACAGCAGCTGCAACTCTATCTGCGCGAGTCAGTAATTCTATTGTGTAGTCAATCTGTTCTTCATATGCAAGCCAAAGTTCATTGAATGATTTGAAATCTCGAGGGTTTCCTGTTTCCCTCCCAACTAGTTTGCCTGACTTAGGATCTCTCCCGTTGTTTAAGGTTATCTCGAGAATCTTGGGTAAGTTGACATACCCAATATTCTGTCTCGGGTCAGATTTACCACCTATTATTGGCTCGACACAACCAAGGACCGAATACTCATGCGCTTCTGATGTTTTAGTCCCTTTTTCTATCATCATTGGGATAATAGCATCATCATTGAAGAGTCCTGGCATACCTAGACCTTTCGAGATCACATCAACAACTTTCAATTTGATATCTTCAGGCGTGTTCTTATGCCAACGGAATGAAACACTTGGCTGAGTGACTCTGATGTTTGCAGTAGCCTCAAGGATTAGTTCGGTGAGATCATTTGTGGCATCAGATCCATCTGTCTTTTGACCACCAATCGTGAGGTTCTGAAACATTGGATGTCCTGCAAATGCAACACTATAGTATTCGTCTCTAATCTTGATAAGAGAAGTAAGTTTGACCCAAAGGAGCTCGAGTAGCTCGATTGCACTCTCTCTGTTTATCCGTCCATCTTTAATGTCTGCTTCATAGTATGGAAACATGTACTGGTCAAATCTACCTGTAGACATTGAATGACCATTTGATTCAGTCTGTATCAATAAGTGGATGAACCAGAAAGATTGGAGGGCTTCGTGAAATGTTCCTGCTGGTTCAGCTGGGACTTTATTACAGATTCTTGATATCTCTCTTAATTCACGCTTTCTGCGTTCATCTTTTTCAATATCCGCCATTTCCGATGCTCTGTGAGAAAATCGTTCTGCAAACCTGCGAACTGCTATCATCTCAGTACGGACTGCATCGAAATAATCACCCTCTTTGCCTTCTATCTCATCGAGGATTCTTAAGAGACCTTTTCTCAGGACATTTTCGTAATTCACAATGACATGGCCAATACCTGTCCCAGGAGCTCCAATTGTAAACAATCCCACACTAGACGCTTCTTTAGATTCGTTAGGGATTAGTTTTCCTGAAATTTCTGCAGTACTCTTGCCTTTCCAAAATTTGAAAACTTCACGGAGATTCTGCTTATCCTTGTTGCTTATTGAGAATCGTTCTGTCCTACGTTTATCAAACCGGTCCAGTTCTTCTTCAATCCACTTCCAGCTATACTCTGGAAACACTTGACACGAACGTGGTGTCGGTCCCATATTACCAACGATTAACTCATCGGGCTCAATTCTAATGGTCATATTGTCAAGAACATGTGCAAAAGCGCCTGCATTCCTCAATATCGCTGGTTTAGACCAATTTTCTTTCACATAATTTGTGAAAAGGACTGCTCTCTCAGATGATATCGTTGGTACAGCCTCAAGCATTCTTTGCTTGATTTGTTTACTACGGGATGTCATCTCTCCAACTACCGATTTTTTTGTTCATTACTTTTCGCATCTGGCATATCTAATGCAATAATTTCGGTAGATAGGTATCCAATCTATTAAGTGCCTCATTAATCCTCTCAGTAGAAACTGCGTAACAAAGTCTGAGGAATCCTTCACCGTATTTTCCAAAAGCTGTTCCGTGTACTGTAACAACATTGGTTTCATTCAGGATTTTGTGAACGAGGTCGTATGACTTTATGCCATATGCAGAAACATCAGGAAATGCATAGAATGCACCTCCAGGAGGTGTAATTTCAACTCCCTCAATATCGTTTAGGCCCTTTGTAATAAGGTCTCGTCGTTTTCGAAATGTTTTGAGCATTTCATCCACACAATCTTGAGGACCAACCGCTGCCGCTGCTGCTGCTTTTTGTGCAATTGAAGTTGGCATTGCTATTACATGTTCTTGTAGTTTTGTCATAGCACCGATAATCTCTCTGGATCCTGTTGCAACTGCGATTCTCCAACCAGTCATTGCATATGTTTTAGAAAGAGAAAATATGGAAACTATCCTTTCTTTCATTTCAGGCAGGGAACCGATGAAGAGTGGATCTTCATCCACATACCTGAACTTCTCATATGCTTCATCAGCTATTACATAGATGTTATTCTCAATACATAATTTAGCAATCCGTTTCAATTCACTATTTGGAGTGACACCACCAGTTGGATTGTTAGGCGAGTTAAGAACAATCATTTTCGTGCGAGGAGTGATTTTGCTTTCTACATCGTCCGCTAATAAGCCAAATCCATTTTCCTTCTTCAATTGTACAGGGACTGGTATCCCTCCAGCCAGTTTAATGTGAGCATAATGGCTTACAAAACCTGGATCAGGATAAATCACCTCTTCACCAGGATTCACCATCACCAAATTAGCTAGAACGAGAGCACCCATTCCACCAGCAGTTAGTACCATTTCACTAACTGGATCTGCCTCGATATTATTGTCTCGCATGAGCTTCTGAGCAAGTGCTTCTCTAACCTCAATGTAACCTGCATTGTGAGTGTACCTAGTAAATCCATCATCTATGGCTTTCTTTGCAGCTTCCTTGATGTGTTTAGGTGTATCAAAATCAGGTATGCCAACAGTCATGTCAAAGACATCAGTTCTTCCGATGATTTTGTTGAAGATTTTACGGATTTCACTAGCTGGAACATCTATATTTCTCTCAGCAAGCATAGGTATCACCCTTCTGATGCTGCGAGATTATTCCTAGTTTATATAACCTATCTATTGGACTATCATACTTTAAGAATATTCATCATCTCTTTCAGAGAAGTTTTAAGTTGCATCCAAAAATCAATCTTACAACGCAGAAATGTTTTAAACAAGAAGTG
>JBHLQJ010000164.1:0-6488 GCA_048884945.1 Candidatus Thorarchaeota archaeon
ATGACGATTCCCGGAAAAAGCAAAGATGAAATGGTTGAGATTATGAAGGGCAATGGGTTGGAGGAGTACTATCCTGGACTCTTGGAAAATACTGAAATGGAACATGTTCAGATGTCCTATGCTACTCGTGCTGCTCTTATCCCTGGGCAGACAGACCTTGACCGACCCGGCCCACGAACTCCTATTGCGGGACTATATATTGTAGGAACAGATACTGCTGGTTCAGGAGTTGGTCTACAGCAGGCTGCTCAATCAGCTGATGGGGTGGTTCGAGCTCTTCGTGAAGACCTCTAGTCTAGACATGTTTTGTAGCTTTCAAAGAGAACATGAGTGGTATCAGATCTTCATCTTCAGGCAGAACCCACATTCCGGGTTCTTTTTCGACCATGAAGGGGAACGCCTTGAACCGTGTAATAGGAAACTCGTGGAAGAATTCAATTGTCAATCCAGCATCAATTAGAACATTGAATATCTCTGAAATTGAATGATTCCATTCATAAGATGGATTTATTCCTATTGACGCATCTCCAGAAGCATATGATCCTTCAAACTCAAATTTCAAAGGCTCTCTGCCTTGAAAGTATGGATATTTTACCTGAAGGTCTTTTGCACTATCTTCATTATCGAAAATTGAAGCAAAAGGATGGAAATCACGGATATAGAAGATGCCTCCTGGTTTGAGGAATTCTGACATGATTCTAGCCCATTTCTCAAGATCTGGAAGCCAAACGAGCACACCTCCTGATGTGAAGACAATGTCAAACGTTCCCCTCAATTTCTGTGGGAGATCGTAGATGTTCGAGCAGACAAATGTCGCGTCTATCTTCGCAATCTCACTCAATTCTCTTGCTAGCTGTATAGCTTCTGACGAAAAGTCTACTCCTGTTGCAGTTGCACCCAACCGAGCCAGTGATAATGTATCCAGTCCAAAGTGACACATAAGGTGCAGAACCTTTTTTCCAGTCAGATTCGGAAGTTCCTCTATCTCAATAGGATCTAGTGTCTGATTTCCTCTGAGGAATCCTTCAACATCATAGAACTCTGATTTATAATGTGGTTTGGCCAGTTTGTTCCACAGTTCTAGATTTTTTCTGATGTACTCATCCATTTACTTCACGTGTTTTTGGTAAGTAGTGCGAACGTAAAGGTTATGTTGAGCCAATGCCGCGCAGGGTTTGGCAATAGGGTCAGTTCCTAGGAGTCTTTCCGATGAAGATGATTGAAATTCGTTGGCATGGTCGAGGTGGACAAGGAGGCGTGACCTCCGCTGAACTACTAGCTAAAGCTGCCTACATTGATGGGTACAAAGGTGTACAGGCATTCCCATATTTTGGTGCTGAGCGTCGAGGTGCTCCAGTTAAGGCATTCACCCGGATTGCAGATGAGGAGATAAATGTGCGAAGTCAGGTTTACACACCTGATGTTGTTGCTGTCCTTGATTCCTCAATTCTAGACTTAATTGATGTAACCGAAGGTCTCGTAGAAGATGGGAAAGTCATAATCAATACTCCGAAGACACCAAAAGAGATTGATTTACCAAAAGGACATATCTATACATATGATGGAACTGGCATTGCTTTGAAAAACGGGTTGCTAGTGGGTGGACTCCCGGTCATTAATACTACAATGCTTGGTGCTTTTGCTAAGGCTACGAGCTTGGTTAAGTTGGAAACTGTACAAAAGGTCATCTGCGAGAAGTGGTCCGGAAAGGTGGGCGAGCGTAATGCTCAAGGTGCGAAGGAAGCCTACGATACTTGTACGGATTAAGCATTATGCATACATTCTTTCATATCCAGGTCTACTCGCGCCTGGTGGGTGCCTACGCATTCCATCAACTTGTTGCGCCATCTCTTCCATTTTCTTTCGTATTTCTGCTGCACTTTCCTTGAGTTCTGAAACATCAATACCGACTTTGTAGAGATTGTTAAGAGCTTCCAAGAGCTTGACGGCTCCTTCTGGATCTGGGATCATTGCTATGGCTGGTGTGAGAAGTGCAAATCCAACCATGTCTCTACACAGAGTTTCAGAAAGGATTGAGCCAGCAATACCTGTGATAATTCCTTTAGTGAGAATTTCCATTGTATCATCTTTTTCAAGTTCAGCAATCTTTTCCTCTTCAGCAGCAAACAGAACTTTTCGTTCTGATGGCAAGCCCTCGGATGGAATTCCATCAAGTATCACCATTTCTCTGACTCCCACTGTTGCTCCCCAATCAAGTAGGGCTGAACTCACAGGATAAAGTCCTTCCTCCGCGACTGGCAATTCTGCAGTTACAACTAGCAGATTTTTCTCTTTATGTCCATAGATTCTGAAGGGGTGTCGCAATCGTCCATCCAAAAAGACTGCCGCTGAAGGCATGTACTTTGATCTGACATGAGCGACTTCCTCCATTCCAAATTTGTCAATCAGAGTATTTGCAGCTATTGTCCCAACAACTCCTGCCGATGGAAAGCAACAAACAAGCAATGGTTGATCCATCTCAATCTCCTTTGTCTGCACAACTTGAGCTTCAGGAGCTCCAAGTATGCGTACCGCACAATCTTCTTTCATCCTTCCAGTACCTCTATCTTTCATCAGTCTTTATAGGATATTAAGCTTCAGTCATGTTGGGTCAAAGTGCACATAGACTGTTTTTACGATCTGAAGGGTTTCAATAATCCTCTTTTCAATTGCCTCAGCTGTCTCATGGCTCTCAGTCAGTGTTATCTCTCCAGGTATTGTGCAATCCAACAGGACTGCGACTCCTGAGTTCTCTTTCTTGATTGTCGCGTCTTGATAATTTATTCGAGGAGCGAATTCTGAAACTATTTTTTTCACAGATTCTATAAGATCTTTTGATTTAGATGTGATATCAATGCTCTCATCTTTAGTAAGAGTCATTTCAAGATGAAGTGTTACTGAATTTATGTTACTAATCAGTGATCTAATTCCCTCCTCAAATTGTTCAGAAATTGAGTGAGCTTCTTCTGTTGTCAAATCAGACGACATCTCAAGATCAGCTGCGATGTCAAACTTGTTTGATATCTCGAAGACTCGGATATTATGTAGACTCTGTACTTTTGGAAGTCTTCTAGCAACTATCTGCATCTGGTCGTAAATATTCATCTCATGGTATTGTTGAACATCTCCTTCAGAAGGTTCTATGTGGACTAAAACATCAACTTTAGGTGCAAGATAGGAAAGTGATGATTCTATTGAATCCGCGATATGATGAGCATCAGCTAGATTCACTGTTTCATCGGTACCAATTATGATGTCGACAAAGAGGTTCGCCCCAGACCCTCTAACCCGAACTCTTCTACATTCAACCACTCCTGGTATTTGTGAGCACAATTTTGTGATTTTTTCATTGACTCCTTCTGGTGCATGATCTACAAGTGCATTATATGCACGTTTAGCAAGATTGTAAGAAACAAATAAAATTACAAATGAAACTCCAATCGCACCTAAGGGATCACCTATTGGAAATCCAACCCAAACAAATGATAGTCCAATTAAAACTACAACGGAGCTCAACATATCTGTTCTGAAGTGGAGCGCGTCTGCTTCCAGGGCTTGACTATTATGCTTTCTTGCATTTTTGTAGAGCATCTGGCTTCTCTCATAGTCTACAAAAATGCTGAATAGCATGACAGCAATACCCCAAAATGTTGCTTCAGCGTACTCTTCAAAAGCAATTCTTCTTAATGCCTCGTAAATGATCCAACCAGATGTTACCCAAAGGATTATAGTTTCAGCAAGAGCAGCAAAATTCTCAATTTTTCCGTGACCATATTGGTGTTCATAGTCTGGTGCTCGAGATGCTCTTCTCACAGCTGCCAAAGTTATTCCCGCAGCTAAGAAATCAAGACCGCTATGAAGTGCTTCAGATATAACTCCAATAGAATTTGTCATAAATCCAACTATCAATTTGACAAGTGTAAGAACAGCCGCAGCAACAACTGACAAAGCTGCAGCACGTTGTACTTCTTTTCTTCCTAATGCAATTGGTTCCATAGTGGTCACATCGCAGCGCCAATCAAACCCGGATATAATGCTTGTCAAATGAGTACAATTTTAGGGTATAGTTATAACATACAAACTTGTTTTTGATAATAGAACTGGCCCTTACATTTACTTGTAATCTCTCAGCCTTTAGCAGACATCTAATAGTAGATAATAAGGTGAAATCGATGAAGTACCGAACTGATACTATTATTCCTCCCCCAATTGTTAAATTGACGGAGGCGGCAAAACGGTTTAGTTCATCTCCAGGTTTTCTGAATCTAGGCCAAGGGTTACCTGGTCATATACCCCCTGATAGTGCCCTCAGCTCATTAAAGGAAAGAATATCTCACCCTACAACTCACGTGTACAGTCCTGATGAAGGACTCCTCGAGCTGCGTGAAGAATTAGCGCTATATCTGCGACAGAAATTTGATATCGATGTCAATCCACAGGATGAGATTGTGATTGCTGCTGGTGCGAACAATGCATTTGCAGGTACCATTTTGACTCTTATTGAACCGAACCAGAATGTCATCATGCCTTCACCTTATTACTTCAACTCGGTGATGGCGGTTAACCTTGCTAGTGCTGAAATAAAAGAAGTACCAGTAGACTCGGAGTTTCAACCAAGAGTTGAAGACATCGAGAAAGCTATAGACGACAAAACACGTGCAATATTTTTGATCTCTCCCAACAATCCAACAGGGGCTGTTTATGAAAGGTCTACAATCGATGGCATCTTGGACCTCTGTTTGCAACATGATATAATGCTAATATCTGATGAAACGTACTCAAGCATGGTTTTCGATGGTGGTGAACATTATAGCCCCCGAACACGTCGAGATGCTGAACATAATGTAGTCACAATTGGTAGTTTCTCGAAAGACTTTGGAATGAGTGGATGGCGTGTAGGATATGTCATAGGCCCCTCGGAGTTTATCAAAGAGTTTCTAAAAGTACAGGATACAATAACAATATGCGCGCCTACAGCTGGTCAAATTCTTGCATTGGAAGTGCTAAAGAAAGGACTTGACACCATCGAACAAGAGCTTCAGCGATTGAACCTTCTTCGTGAACTTGCATATGTACGTGTGCGTGAAATCGATGCGCTTGATGTTGTTTACACAAAGGGTACTTTCTATCTCTTCCCACGAGTTAAAGGTTGTAAAGACTCAAGAAAGTTAGTAATGGATATTCTCCAATCAACTGGGACACTCATTCTACCAGGAGCGATATTTGGAAATACAGGAGAAGGTCATGTACGTATTTCAATTGGTCCATTAACACCTGAAGCAGTTGATGAAGCTTTTAATCGACTATCTAAGTTCTTTAAGAAGGATTAACTATCCTCATACATCTCCCATTCCCAGTCGGTGACAATCTGGCTCATATATTCACGCCATTCCTTGCGTTTAAGTTTCACAAATGATTTCATGATATCTTGACCTATCGCTTCACAAATCACACTATCTGCTTCTAAATTGTCAAGAGCTTCTTCTAGGTTAGTAGGAAGCATCTTAATTCCAAGCTTCTCTCGTTCATCATCGCTCATTTGGAAAATATCTTCAACCCTAGGTTCAGGTGGCGTGAGTTTTCGATTTACACCGTCCATTCCGGCAGCAATAATTGCAGTGAAGAGCAAATATGGATTTGTCAGGGAATCCGCTGAACGGAATTCAATTGCAGCTTTCTCTCCAGGACCAAACATTGGAATCCTGACTAACACAGTCCGATTCTTCATTCCCCATGTAATGTATACAGGGGCTTCGTGATGGGGTACGAGTCGTGTGTATGTGTTTATTGTTGGATTAGCTATTGCAGTTATGGCTGGAGCATGCTCAAGAAGACCTGCCACAAACATTTTTGCTGTTTCAGATAGCTCGGACGCGCCATCAACCCCAAACAGGTTCTCATTTCCCTCCCAGAGTTGAAGGTGACAATGAAGCCCGTTTCCTGCCTCACCTTCGAAGGGCTTTGGCATGAAAGTTACATCAAGTCCTTGACTCCGTGAGATGGATCGAGCTAGGTTCTTGAATAGCAAGATATTATCAGCCATTCTTGTTGCATCATCAAAATCTAATTCTATCTCCTGCTGGGATTCACCGGCTTCGTGATGAATTACTCGTGTTTTTATCCCAAGGGAACGAAGGGCTGTCGCTAAATCCATTAACATATCCATCCCTTGGCTATTGGGATATGTGTCAGCATAGCCAGCTGCATCAAAGTGCTCCCCATCTGGCGTTATAAAATGAAACTCAGGCTCCACCTTTACCTTGAGTTGCATCTTTCCAAGTAGCAATTCATCGCTTATTTTTTTCAAACGTCCCCTGCAATCAAGGGAGAAATATTCCGGGGCTTTTCCTTCTGCAAACTTCTCTCTTATGAAGCACATGGCTGCTGCTGTTCTACGTGCCACAAATGGTAGTTCAATTAATGATTTTGGATCTGGTTCCAAGTGAAGATCTGATGCTTCTACTTTTGCTAAACCAGTAACCGAACTC
>JBHLQJ010000165.1:0-6482 GCA_048884945.1 Candidatus Thorarchaeota archaeon
GTCAGTCTGCCTGTCTTCCAAGTGATGACGAAGGTAGCACCAATAACGATTCCTGAAACTATAAGCAGTGGGATACACATCATCATAATGAACTCTTGAGTTGGACCAAGAAGCACTACTGTTCCCCAATATGCTGCGAACAATAGCAATAGTCTGTTGTGGTATTTCTTAATTGAGGGCAACCAGATTTGAAAGAGGGCACCTATCATTGGTACCACTGATGCTCCAATGACCATTGATCGAACCCGAAAATACTCCATTGACGGTGTAAACTCTAGTACCAACGGCATCACAATCATAGCCATGTTGAAAGCATTACTCATCACTGAAATTGCAAATACCAAGGGTAAGTCTGTCATCAACCTGTTTTCCTGGCGATACCATAGACTGATCAAATAGTATGCTACTATTAGTGAGATCAAGATTATTGCCAAATTTGAGAAAAACACCATTTCCGTTTCAAACTGCATTTTAATCATTCCTTACTCTAACTTATCTTCATGCGTTCGTTCTTGAATCACTAGTTACATTCATCCTCATCCTATCAGTCAGGCGATGCCACAGGTCAGATATTTGCTCTATCTTGTATCGCCATAGTACAATGAATAACGTCAAGAATGTCCCGAAGAACAGGACAAACGTCACTGCCATGATGCCCGGATTATACATAACTATATCCGGACCCTGCATTACAGGTTCAGGACCGATTTTGAAACATTCACCAACGAAGTTAAGGATGGTATGAGCGATGATAATACCAACAAGTGATTGAGCTGAACTGAATCGCTCATAATAGATCCCAAAAAGGAGACCAAGGATTATCGTGAAGAAGACAATAGTAAAAACCTGTGTCATGACTTCCTCTACTTGTCCTCCATTCAAGATGGGCCAGCCTGCATGCCAGAAGCCAAATATTAGAGCAGAGAGAAAAATTGCTCTGTTTGGTGAAAACCTTGTCTTGAATGCGTTTTGTAGCAATCCTCTGAACAGAGATTCTTCTAGAAATGAGTTAGTCAAGAAGAAGAGAAACATGTATCCTAAAAGTTCTATATTCAGAGTGCGAAGCTCAAGCGGGTATGCTGGGTCAAGGAAGAGAGCATAGATTACTATACCTCCTACATCAATCATAAATGAAATCAATAATCCCATAAGCAGTCCAAAAGAAAGCTGTACTCGGAGCTGATTTTTTGAAAGACCCAAAACTGAGCCGATCTCAGATCTTCTAAATTTCCAGAAGAATCCGATTATTATTAAGAAAGGGAACAGCTTTGATGGCATGATGTTCATCCATGTGTCACCGAGCCCAAGGATGAATTGATCAATAACACGCCATACAATCCCAATGGTTAACATAATTCCACCAATAATGATAAGACTCAACGAGGACCACTTTGAGGTTTCTCGTTTTTCCGATGAAACACTTTCTTGAACGGTTGCTTGCACCAATATGCATGGTCTCCTTCTAATGATAGACGACATTTGGTGCGACTGATGCAATTTAAGGCCAGAGAAACTCAACTCTAGTAGATTGTTGGTTACGCAACGAGTTTCTCTCAGACACTTCCTCACAAAATAAGATCAAAAAAAGAGTTTGTGGCTGCAGTAGCCTGCAGCCAGGTCTAACTTATGGATAGAGGGCCATTGTGAGCTCAAGCTTGCTCACCAGCTCTTTGTAGCGGTTCCTAATTGTTACTTCTGTAACACCGCTAATTCTTGAGATATCCCGCTGAGTGACCCTATTGTCGGAGATTATCGAGGCTATGTAAATTGCAGCTGCAGCGAGACCTCGTGGGTCTCGGCCTGATACAAGTCCTCTAACTTTCTTAGCTTGCTCAAGAATCTCCATGGTTATCTTTTGTACCTCCATTGGGAGATTGAGGTCAGAGATAAACCTTGGAACATAGTTCTCTGGTGATGAAATTGGCATTCGTATCTTGAGCTTGGTCACCAGCATTCTATAATGCGCAGAGATTTTCTTCTTCGATTCCCTGCTGTGTTCAGATATCTCCTCGATGGAACGTGGTGATCCTCTATGGCGGCATGCTGCGTATACTGCAGCGGCAGCAGTTGCATCGATTGATCTACTTCTCCAGAGTCTTCCCGCAATCAATTTTCGGTACATACGTGCAGCGTGCTCTTTCAGGCCAGCTGAGAGTCCTAGTTGAGAGGAAAGTCTATCAATCTCAGTCATTGCTTGTGCTAAATTACGGTCAAGAGAAGAGTGCACTCTTGTCCGGATTTGCCATTTCCTAAGGCGATATATTTGTGCTCGCTGCTTAGCACTGAAAGCTGATCCTTTCGAATCTCGGTCTCGCCAGTCAATCATGGTCGAGAGACCTTTGTCATGCAGTGCGTAACTTGATGGAGCACCGGTTCGTGCGCGTGTGTCGCGCTCGTCAGAGGTGAATGCTCTCCACTCAGGACCCGTATCGATGCGGTGGTCGCTTAAAACAAGTCCACATGTAGCGCAGATTAATTCACCTTTCTCATTATCCCTAACAACTTCAGTGCCCCCACAGTCTGAGCACGTCGGTTGAGGAGTTTCTGGTATTGAATCTTCTCTACTTGTTTCATCTACTCTAGATGTTGCCATTTGTGTATATTTTCCCTCCAATGCAAACTGGGTGTCATGAGGGCCCAGATCCCTCGCGTGCTATGCAGATTCATTCTCTCCCTCTGGCGTTCATCATGGTGCCATTGTAATGTTGAGCTTCTGTACCAGCTCTTTGTATCGATTTCTCACAGTCACTTCAGTCACGCCAGCTGCCATTGCGATGTCTCGCTGGGTCACTCTATGATCCATCAGGATTGATGCTATGTAGATTGCAGCAGCTGCGAGACCTCGTGGGTCTCGACCCGTGACCAATGTCCGATTTTCTTTTGCCATTTCTAGTATCTCGAGCACTTTCTGCTGAACCTTTCCCGGTAAGCTGAGTTGCGTGATGAATCGAGGAACATAGTTTGCCGGGTCTGAGATGGGCATTCTTAGTTTCAGCTTCTCCACCAAGAGTCGGTAATGTTGGCCAATCTTCTTACGACTCACCCTCGAGTGCCGAGCTATTTCCTCAAGCGAACGTGGTGCTTGTCTTAACCGACATGCGGCATATATCGCCGCTCCAACCATCGCGTCGATGGACCTGCTTCGTGCAAGCCTTCGAACGATCAGTTTTCTGTATAAGAGTGCAGCTAGTTCCTTGATGCCTTTGGTAAGTCCTAACTGTGATGATAATCTGTCCAGCTCAGACATAGCCTGAGCGAGATTCCTGTCAACAGAGCTATGGACTCGTGTGCGAATCTGCCATTTCCTTAGTCGGTAGATCTCCGAACGTTTCTTGGCTGTAAATCGTTTGCCCTGCGAATCATGGTCTCTCCAGTCAATCATTGTTGAGAGTCCTTTGTCATGGATTGCGTAATTGGTCGGTGCACCAGCTCTTGATCTCGCATCCTTCTCATCACTGGTGAATGCTCTCCATTCGGGTCCTGTGTCAATACGATGTTCGCTTACAACAAGCCCGCAGGTGGCGCAGATGCGTTCGCCCTTCTCAATATCCTGTACTACTTCACGTCCTCCACACTCAGGACATGTGAAGCCTACTGATTTTGCGCGATCCGGTTGTTTTCGGTCTGGTCTTGATGACATCGTCCGACTTCCTCTCTATGTCACAGGACGCAACCCTCTCCGGGCCTTAGATACTCTTACAGTCATTCATGCTCCGTGGCGCAGAAGTACTTTCAGAATACGTTCAATCCCCGTTCAGATTCCGCTAACTTTATATACTCAAAAACCACTTATAAATCTTTCGACCTAATTCCATCTAAGGAACTTTTGGGGCGCTGGTTCTGTCATAACAACTTTTTGATATAAGCGTTGCGAAAGGGTCGGGCAGTGCCCAGATGGCGGATTTTTGGAACATCAGCTCGATTTTCCGTATTCATTTCTTGCTCAATCAGCTGCTTTTCTCTTGAAGTATAAAATCACGATAGTGTCGAAAATCGCAACACCAATAATGACCAAGCTGACTACCTGCCAGTCCATGAGGTTATAGAATCCATAGGTGACAGTCTGAGTTCTAGTGGTTGGGGTAGATGTGGAAGTAGAAGGATTCAACTGAGAAGAATCGTACTTCATCACAAAGTAACCGTATAGGTTCGAAGTAGATGCTATATACGCATTTCCAAAGTCATCCATCTCAAATAGAACTCGAGACAAATGATGCTCCAATACTTTATGGATGGAAGTTGATTCAGTTTCTAGATTGTAGCTTATGAGGAAGTAGACTCCATAGGAGTTAATCACTCCACTTGGCCTCATGAGTATCCAGACCCCTCCCTCCTGATCTACGCCTGTGCTTACCCATGTTTCGTTGAACAGTTGATGTTCATCATTAAACACTTTCAGCCTTGAAGAGTTCACTGCTACCCCCGTTTCAGAATGCCATGTCGTGATTTTAACCTCAGAATGCCAGAATATTTGCCAAGGTTGATTCCAAGCTAAGTGCATTTGTTCCAAACTGAAAGTATACACGAAATCATCAGTTAAACCAATAAATCGCTCAAATTCGCTATCACAATCATCAGACCAGACAACAGAACCATTGCTTTCCCATTTCTCAAATCGATTTCCTGTGTTTCCAATCTTCCATACATACAGATAGTTTGAGTCACATAGATATGAGGGATAGCTGCCCCATTCATAGTACCATTGAGTCTGACCAGTCTGATTCAATGCAAGAAGGAAGCATTGGCTCGATTCTGGGTCCTCAACTTCTTGTTCGCCGCCAATAATGATAGTGCCATCTCCCATCACTCGAATCTCGTATCCTATTTCAGTCTGACCAAAATCAAGGGTACAGTTCCAAACTTGGTTTCCATCAAAGTCGAATTTTTCTACAAGGATGTCCCCATCCTTGAAACCAGCTACGTAGACAAATGATCCATCATTGGTAACATCGTAGTATACTTTGTCAAAATGGGTCGTAACTTGGAACCATAGAACCGCTCCGTCACTCCCCCATGCAATCAAAGAAACCTCTGTCGGATCATCTCGCTCTTGCCACATACCCTGATGACTAACTGTAAACATCCGTCCATCGTCTGTCACAGACAACCCCATTATTTGTTCCTCATTAAGCTGAGGTGTCGTCATATTTCCAAAAACTGCTGATGTAAGGATCTCTTCATCTCCCGTTATGACAATCTCTGTGTCTGCATTCGCAATTGAGGTCATCGATGCAAGTATGATGATCAAGCAAATTAATAGGACTGGTACATTGAACCTCAATCCACTACGCCCATCATACTATCGTCTATAGTGAGTTTAATCTATTCATTAACGCTTGCGTTTATAGTGAGATCAGGTCTTTTCGTTGGAGAAAACCTCAGTGGCTAGGCTTTTGAAGACTTGCTCGATGTTCTCCCCTGTGTTCAGTCGGATGAAGAAAATTGGTATTGACAACATGTCTGCAATTTCACGAAGTGCCTCGGTTTGTCCTTTGACAAGTTTCTGAGACTTGTCTACAATCATCATTGTTGGTAAAGTATGGCCTGCGTGGAGATTTATTGTTTCCATTAGGTTCGACAGTTCTGCAGGTAACGTTTCCCGCGTTGGGTTAGCACACAAAATGACGCCAGCAAATCTCCGGAAGTAGTCTCGTGGTTCAAGAGTGTCATAGAGCTCCCAGACCCATGGACCATGTAGCTCTAAATCAAGCTCCAGAGTAGTGATGACACCTTTCTCCGAGACCGAAACCAACTTAGTCCATTCATCTTTTGGCCAATCCGTTTGAAGTGACTCTTTTGCGATGGTTCTTGGGTCAATAAGATTCCTGTCAAGAGATTTAGCACAAAGACTGAAGCCAAGTTCTTCATCACCAGCGATGAGAATCCTGTATACATGAGGTCTCGAACTCACACTAGTCGCCTCCTAAATTGCGCGACAGAATTGGGCACAATAAAAGCATGCCACTCAGACATACTATGCTTTCGCATTTAACATTTGACAAGACCGACTAATCTTTTCCTGAGAACTTCTTCATGTACTCAGTGAGCTTCTCAATTGTCACAGGATTAACAACATGCTCGATTTCGCAAGCATCAGTGGTTGCTGTTTCCTCATCCACGCCTATCATAAGAAGGAAGTCCATCAAGGTCCTATTGCGAGTCAGAAGCTTCTTCGCTATAATTTTTCCAATCTTTGTGAGTTTGACATTCTGATATCGTCGATATTGAACTATACCTATACTGTCGAGCTTCTGAAGAGCTGCAGTAACGCTAGGTGCCTTCACATCTAAACGATTCGCCATGTCTGAAACCGTGGCAATACCAAATTCCTCTTCTAGCTCATAAGCGACTTTGACGTACATCTCGAGAGCTTTTGTTAGTTCTATTTCTTTCATTTCAGGTAGGGTCACTCATCTCCACCTCCGTTCAACACTGCATATTTTCTTCCGCGTTCTGTAACGTAGAATGCCTTGCTTGTACTT
>JBHLQJ010000166.1:0-6481 GCA_048884945.1 Candidatus Thorarchaeota archaeon
GGGAGATTCTCAATCGTGCACACAAAAGACTATTCGAGTATGAAGAGGCGCAGGATGCATTAGACAGAGCGAATAGACTCTAATCAAACGCCATAGCGTTTCGTAGAAAGTGTATTATCAGACTCCTTAATTTTACTGGATGATTTTGTTTCGTAAATACCCAATTTTTTCTATGTACAACTCTACCTTATCACCGACCTTCAAGAATTCCGGGGGATTTCTCACAAAACCAACACCTGAGGGTGTACCAGTAGCAATCACATCACCAGGCTCTAGCGTGAAGGAGTTGGAAAGATAGGACACTATCTTTGGAACATTGAATATTAGGTTGGAGGTGGAAGAATCTTGTTTTTGAACTCCATTCACTTTCGTATGCATCTTCAAATTTGAAGCATCACCTAATTCGTCCTGTGTTACAATACATGGACCCATGGGACAGAACCCGTCTAGTGATTTTGCACGAACCCATTGGCCATCATCCTTCTGCAAGTCTCGGGCTGACAAATCATTGATGACTGTGTATCCTGCAACATAGTCTAGGGCTTTCTTCTCATTAACACTCTTACAGGTCTTCCCAATCACTACACCCAGCTCTACTTCCCAATCGATCTTTGATGAAACCTCAGGAATTGTGATGGAATCATCCGGGCCAATGACACTGGATGGAAACTTAGCAAAAACTACAGGAAAAGTAGGAGCTTCTGAGCCGGTTTCTTCAACATGATCCAAGTAGTTCTTTCCCAAGGCCACAATTTTCCCGGGGCGTGAAATAGGGGCATCTAATGTCACAGAACTTAGAGGACGAGTCATGATTCGTTCGCCCACAGGAGTTTTCTTGTATCTCTGAACAATTTGGCGTACCACATCAATTCCTGATTCCCATTGTAGTAAGTCCATCATTGTCGTTGGAAAACTGTGACCTCGAACATGGTACTTTCGTCCAAAGTGTGAGGCGGCATCTGGGATATCAAGGATACCAGATTCAAGTTCAACTCCAATTGAAGGCACACCCAGCCTTGAGTATGTGACGAGTCGCATGTTGTTTTCATAACAACCATCTCATTTATCCGTACTGGTGCAAAGTTCGAGTGCGGTGATATCTTTGGCTGGAACACGTTCACTGGATGAACTGCCAGAAAAAGTGTATGTTGCTCTTGGTCGAAGAGGCATGGAGCCTTTAACACTGAAAGAATGTACCTATGAATGCGATGGACAAGAATTGGTACTTGTTGAACCACCAAAGAACCAAGAAATTCCTAACAAGGGCAATTTGGAAATCAAAGAAGATTGGTTAGTAGAGTGTACGAAGTGTAATCGCCAATTCACAATACGCTGTATAATTCATTATTTAGATGGCGAGAGATTAGAAACCAGAGTCAATTTGATTGATGACAAAGGGAAAGACCTTGGTTGGTTAGGGAGCTACTAGGTGAGTTACTTTGGGTCGAATTTACAAGATTGCAGTCTTGCCGGGGGATGGCATTGGTAAAGAGGTCATTCCGGAGGTAACAAGGGTAATTCGAGAAGCAATTTTACCTATGAGTGATCTTGCTTTAGAAATTCACGAATTCGAATGTGGAGGCGAATACTTCCTAAGAACTGGTCTTGAGTGGTCAAAAGAGGCAGAGAACTTCACGAAAACTAAAGCAGATGCAGTTCTCCTTGGAGGTGTTGGAGCAAAAGGGCCAGATGGAAACACGGTCAAACGTTCTGATGGCAACTTAGCAGGATACAGTGTAGTTATCGGTCTTCGTCAAGAATTAGAACTCTATGCAAATGTTAGACCAGTAAAGCTATACGAAGGGGTACCAACACCTCTCGCTGATAAGGCACCTGAGGATATTGATATGGTTATTATTCGCGAAAATACAGAAGGATTGTATTATCCAGCTAGGGGGAGAGTAAAAGAAACCGATAGAGAGTTTGCTTACGATTTGAGGTTAATTACAGCAAAGGGCTCTGAAAGAGTTGTGAGATATGGATTCGAAGTAGCTAGAAACAGAAATGGTGCACCTGTTGATAGAGTAAAGCGAGTGACATGTGTAGATAAAAGCAACCTTCTGGCTGGCTGTCAACTTTTTAGAGAGATCTTCGACAAGATTGGAACAGAGTACAAAGATATCGCAAAAGACTATGCCTATGTTGATGCATGGACTCTTTTGGTTCTTAGAAAGCCAGATTATTATGATGTTATAGTAGCACCAAATGAATTTGGAGACATAATCAGTGATCTAGGAGGTGCAATACAGGGCGGACTTGGTGTCGCACCTTCAGGCAATATTGGCAATGTGCATGCAGTCTTTGAACCGGTTCATGGCTCAGCTCTAGATATTGCAGGAACAGGAAAAGCAAACCCTATCGCATCATTGCTTTCTGCAGCCATGATGTTTGAATGGTTGGGCAAGAAGCATATCGATGAAACACCGATAGAAATTGCTAATCAACTTAGAAAGTCTGTTGAGGAAGTCCTTCGGGAAGGTGAAATCAGGACTTCAGATCTCTGTCTTGGAAAGTGGTCTAAAGTAAAACCTTCAACAACTAAGCAGGTGACTGATGAGATAATCAGAAAGATGACGAGGTGAATTCATGGGAAGTACAATAGCTGAAAAGATACTGGCAAGTCATACAGATGATGGTAAAGCTAGCGCTGGAGAGATTGTTGAAGCAAGAGTTGACCTTTTAATGGTCCATGAAGTTCTCGGCTCAAGGATACTACCAATATTGAAAGAGATGGGTTTCAAGAAGGTTTGGAACCCCAACAGAGTTCTTGTTGTTAACGATCACTGGGCACCTGCATCGGATATCAATAGTGCAGAGATACATAGAAGAAATAGGAATTTTGTCAAAGAACAGGGAATCACTAATTTCTGTGATGTGGACTGCGGAATCTCTCATCAAGTTCTTCCTGAGATGGGACTGGTTGTTCCAGGTGCCATTATCATTGGAAGCGATTCCCATTCTACAACCTATGGTGCATTCAATGCATTCTCTACTGGACTTGCTGCAACTGACTCGGCATTAATCTTGGCTACTGGAATGTGTTGGTTCCGAGTTCCTGAAACATTGAAGATTGAAGTCACAGGTGAATTACCAGAACGGGTGATGAGTAAAGACCTAATACTAAAAATAATCAGCGAGCTGGGTCCAGATGGAGCAAATTATCAATCTATGGAATTTCATGGTTCAACAATCAACACAATGACTGTTGGTGAAAGAATGACAATGTGCAACATGACCGTTGAAGCTGGAGCAAAATGTGCTCCAATGCCCATAAATCAAGATGTCAAGTTTTGGATGGAGGATTATGCTCCTAAAAAGAAATGGAAAGAGGTTGCTAGCGATACCGATGCCGAGTTTGTGGATAGTTTGCACTTCGATCTTCATGAGAATCCTCTGGAGCCAATAGTAGCACCACCAGACTTACCCACAAATGGAAAACCTGTTGCTGAAGTCGCGGGAGTACCGATTGATCAAGCATTCATTGGTTCATGTACTAATGGTAGGATTAACGACCTAATCATCGCTGCAGAGATTCTCAAAGGAAGGAAGGTACATGATGGAGTTCGACTCATAATTACACCAGCAAGTAAAGCCACATACATGGAGGCATTGGAACGCGGAATCATTAAGATCCTTATGGAGGCGGGCGGAATAGTCACCAACTCGACATGTGGAGCATGTGTTGGAGGACACCTTGGAGTATTGGGAGCAGGTGAAGTCTGTATATCGAGCACAAATCGCAATTTTAGAGGGAGAATGGGCCACCAAGACTCTCGAATATATCTTGCATCTCCTGCAACAGTGGCAGCTAGTGCTTTGAAAGGGACAATCACTGATCCAAGGAGCGTGTAGGTAATGGTTAAGGATTTCAACAGCATCATTGGAAGAGCATGGGTTTTTGGTCATAATATTAACACGGATCAAATCATTCAGGGACAATATCTGACTCTCCTAGACTATAAGGAAATGGCAAAACACACTTTTGAAATACCAAGACCCCTTTTTGCATCGAAGGTAAAGGAGAATGATGTCATAATTGCAGGACGTAACTTCGGTAGTGGCTCGTCTCGTGAAGAAGCATCCAAAGTCCTCATGCATAGTGGAATCAGATGCGTTGTAGCTGAGTCTTTTGCTCGGATATTTTATAGAAATTCCTTCAACATAGGTCTCCCACTGTTAATAATTCCAAACATCTCAAAGCTTGTTAAGGATGGAGAAATTGTGATTATCAATCTGTTAAAGGGAACCTTGACAGTGAAAGATAACGGAGATGTTGTCCATGGAAACCCTCTGCCAGAAAGGATGTTGGAGATACTCAAAGCTGGTGGAGCTGTCCCCTGGTATAAGATGAAAAAGTGAATTCATGAGAGTTGACTGGAAAACACTAAAAGGATTGAATCTCAAAATCGCAATAGACACCATAAGAGAGGTCGCTAAATGAATGTACTAGTGTTTCTTTTGATAAGTCTGATAATTCATGCGATTCCAATCCCATTTAAACAGGAAATGCTAAAGCCTGGTAAATTGATTAAATGGCTTCCATTTCGACTTATTTGGGGAACAGTTGCATGGGTCATTATCTGTTTGCTAATGGTTTCTCCTCTACCTTGGGCAATTATTGCACTAATAATTAGCTTCTCGGCTTTGTTAGTTGTTTCCAGCGGATTTCGTGGGAGACATATTGAGGAAGTACTCGAAGGCATTAGAGTCCCCCTTACGTGTATTGGATTGATTATACTAATTGTTATGCCAATCTTTTCAGGAGTCATTAGTTGGACATCAGATGTAGCAAATGCCGAGTTTTTTGATAGCATGATAATTATGACTGATGAACCACTCTTCAATCATACAATTGCTGATGACAAGGTAAGATTGGTTACTGAGGAATATGCCAAATACGTAGCTCTTCAGCATATTTCACCATTCGGATCTAATGTGTATGTCGCTGCTGCTCATATAACCACAAATCCAAATGGGACACTTGTATGGGTCTGTACAATAGTATCAACTAATGTATTAGCAGAGAACTATGTGAAAGGGTTCATTGTTGTTGATGCGAATGACCCGCAATCAGTGACTCCGCATTTGATTTCAGAAACGACAATTCCTGTCGGAGAGGGATTGTTCTGGGACAAGGACATTCGGTTCGTTAACTACCTCAATGATATGACTGCGAGTTACCAGTATGCGTATCCGACTTGGGACCCTTCCGGTGCACTAGTTTATGTTCAGACAAGAACACCACTTGGATTCGACTTTGTTGAAAGACCAAGTGGCCCTATTGTGTACGCAGAGAATGGTTCTGTTTTTAGATATGATACTATCGAAGAAACTCCTGATTGGATCACCCAGGCATATGGAGAGGAGTGGCTTGAACGCCAGATATCAAGATGGGGAGAACATAGACGTGGAGATGGATTCGACCTCTTTGCAGGCGGACTTCTTTGGTTCATTCCTCCATCCAATGACAGATTGGAAATACATGAAGACACACGCTATATAATCAACCCTGATACTAATAGAATTGAGGCATTCATCGCAGTGCATCCTGTGACAGCTACTAGGACACTAGCGGGCGTGTTCAGAGCAACAAAGAACGCAGTCTATTATCATGACCTTAGTGATGAAGGTTATGTCAGTGGTGATGCGGCTGCGGCAAATGTAGTTGCGGATATAGGCGCTCCAGCTAGCGGGATGTACTACGGAGCAATGCCCCTGCTTTATCCAGTAGTGATTAACTCGACTCTTACAAAGTGGACCTGGTATGCTCCAATATATTGGGCGGATTACTACTATGATGAAGATATTGAGGAATATACTGCTACAAACATGCGTCTTCACGCATTAGGGATGGTAGATGCTTCCAACATCGACAGGTTTGTGTGGAAACCGCTTGGAGGGACAATTTCTGGAGCAGAGCTTGTATATTCAGTACGTTCAGCGTATGTGGAACTTCTTGGCGGCACTGTTGAACCTGAACCTACAGGGACATTCAACCTTACAGCAAATGTCGTCAACAAGACATCATATGTTGATAATGGAGATACTCATATTGTGCTACGAACTGACAATGCTACATACCCGTTCATTGAGGGAGCACGTGATTGGATGAATCTTGCAGATTGGTACACGCTGCTCAATGATATCGATGTGAGTGACAACTTCACCGCAACGATTCAGATTGTGGGTGACATGTACAGAATAATTGCCATTGTCAAGAACTAGCTGATGGAAGGGGTGCTCCCTTCTATCATTTTCTTTTTACCCTGGGAAGAACTCCTTGAAAACCTCTCTCTGTATTAGGAAACGCAGTATCTCTACAGTTCCGCCACCAATTGTCATCAATCTTGCATCACGAAGGAATCGCTCAACAGGATAATCGGTGGTATACCCCATACCACCCAAGATCTGCAGTGCATCATTAGTGATTTGAATTGCAGCTTCTGTTGTGTATAGTTTTGCACTAGAGGCTTGTTTAGTT
>JBHLQJ010000167.1:0-6467 GCA_048884945.1 Candidatus Thorarchaeota archaeon
CTTCTCTTAGCGTTTTAGACAACGTTTAATATTAAGAGAAGGTTTTTCACGAACCTAACGTTTACCAAAGGCAATCAAACAAGGGAGTAGGAAGAATATCATGATATCTGATCTTGAGTTGGCATTTGCTAAATTGATGAACCCTCGTATGAGTGCGGGATTAATGGTTCTTTATAGTCTGCTTGAAGGTCTTAAAGGAAGTCCTATTGAACCTCGCCAGGTTCGCAAAGCAGTTGACAAGCGCATTGATAAACGCCGAGTATCGAAACAGTCTATCACAAATGCGGCTAGACGGCTTGAAGAAGCCAACATTATTGATCGTAAGGAAAATAGGTATACCGTTAATTATGGGTATCTAATCTCAGTATTGCTCCATACCGTGCTTGAGATGACAAACCGGATTGATGACCTTGAGGATGAATTATCTACACTAAAAACAATGGAACGATAAATCCCTATTCTCTCCTACTCCTCATTTTGGTAAGTCAAGATTTCAAAGATACTTCTTGTATTATTTTTGTAATATGCACGTTTACCTTATATAATGCATTGTATTGCAAATATTACCCACAACCCTCGTTGTGGTTCGGAGGAAAGACATATGTCTGGTAAACCAACCGGAGTACTACTACTAGCTATTCTACAGCTCATTGGAGCTTTGTTGAATTTAGCAGTAGGTGTTTTACTACTGATGGTGGCAATGGAACTAGGAATCTTTGCCATTTTCGCCGCATTTCCAGCCTTAATAGTATTTATCGTTGGATTGGTAGGATTGATACTCTTCTACGGTCTATATACCCTGAAGGGATGGGCCTGGCTATGGGCACTTATCTTCAACCTACTAGGAGTTCTTGGCGGCGCATTACGCATTGGCGAACTCCTCACTGATTACTTGGGATTGGCTGCATTCATTGTCAATCTAATAGTTTTCATATACCTGCTATTGCCATCAACAAGAGCTTACTTCAAGTGAGCAAAACCCTAGGTTCTGAACAATTATTTGTTCAGAACTCTCTTTCTTTTTTTTTCGAAATGATGTGATACCCTTCTCTACGATAGATCAATTTTCCTAACAGATTGAAGGTTGAATTTAGGCAGACTAAATCTTAGTAGGGATACTTAGCCAAAAAGATTGATACTCCTGCCAAACCCCTTCTGCTTTGCTGCATCATATACAATCTTTGCGGCGCCTATGTCCTGTGCTGAAAGTCCTGTTGAATCAAAGAGTGTGATTTCGTCATCAGATTCTCTCCCTACCTTTTCTCCGTTGATTATCTCGCCAATTTCTGCATGGATTTCTGATTCTTGAATAAGTCCTTGACTCAAAGCGTGCTGAATCTCTCCTATCTTGCGGCACTGTTCCAGACTATCAACAACAATCTTTGATACATGAATCATGATATGTGGATCCAGCTCCTGTTTTCCTGGACCATCAGCTCCTATTGCATTGATATGTAGTCCTTCATGAATCGAAGTTACATTGACGAGTGCTTTTCTTGAGGGTGTTACAGTCACAAGAATATCTGCATCTGGTACAACAGCATCGGGGGTTTCTACAACATCAATCTCAATTGAGAGTTCTTCGGACATCTGCTTCTGATACCGTTTGGCTATATCCCGACTAATATCCCAGACTTTCACAGCTTTAATATCAAACAGCTCCATCAGCGCAAGAAGTTGCATTCGCCCTTGAGTTCCAGCACCTACGATGCCTACATTTTCAGAATTCTTTCTGGCAAGAAGATCAGCCGCAACTGCTCCTGCAGCCCCAGTTCTGTATGCCGTAATATGAGTTCCATCCATAATCGCCAAGGGCATACTTGTTTCTAAATCAAGGAGAACAATTACAGCAATCCCCGGAGGTAGTCCTTTCTTTTGATTATCATAGAATCCTGATGCTATTTTAGTTCCCATTAATTTAAAATCCTCAACGTATCCAGATTTGATGTCCACCTCTCCATTATACTGAGTTACATCAAGATGTTGAACATTTGGCATTTTAACTCGGCCCTTTGCGAAGGCTGAATATGCCATCCTGACAGCTTTAATTGCCTCGTTCATCGACAAGCAAGATTGGACCTCAGACTGGGTCAAGATAATAGCTTCTTCCATTATCAAGCCTCACTACTGCATCTTTTACCAATCGAATCATCGCAAAATAGATTGTGGCTCACCTATCTCGAAGAATTTCTCTTCTTCATTATATGCATTAAAATAACGACAATAACTGCTATACCTCTCTACTAATCGATTCGGTTAGGGGGAATGGTTTTGGATGATTAGAAATCATCCTTGAAGAAGTCCAATTCTTCATCCAACAAGTAGTGACAGAACCATCGATACACCTGTAGCATCATCGCGTAGTTGTCCTGAGGTGCAATGAATCCATGTCCTTTGCCCGGATAGGTGAACAGTTCTGTTGGAACTCCTTTGTGCTTCAACGCTCTGTAAAGTTCTTGTGCACTAATGACTGAAATTCTCTTGTCTTCTTCACCATGTTGAATCAGCATTGGTGTCTTTGCTTTCCCGATCGCAGAAATAGGTGCACTTTTACGATAATTTTCTCTGTTCTCTGGTTCATACGGTGCGCCTGTGAGATGAATCCCGTATCTGTTATCTGAGCCAATATAGTAGATATACCAGCTGCTTACTCCCGCCATGACTGCTACTGCAGCAAATCTGTTTGTATGCATTCCACCAAAAGCTGATAGGTATCCTCCTTGACTACCTCCCATGCTTCCAATTCTAGATTCATCAATAAAACCCTGTGAGATTAGATAATCAATTCCTGATTCAATATCCCACATATCTCCAACACCCAGATTGTTATGATTTAGTTCCATGAATTCCCTACCTTTTCCCAAACCACCTCGATAATTTGGCTGGAGAATCAGAATTCCTTTTGCAAGAAAGGAATGCACTGGTCTATAATATTCATTTTCAAGGAGTGAATAGTGCGAGCTGGATCGAGGCCCGCCATGAGGCATAATAATCAGAGGATACTTCTTCTTCTGATTGAAATCAGATGGTTTTCTCAACAGCCCCTCTATCTCTGTACCATCTTTACTCATCCACTTGATGGATTCAACAGTCCCAAAATCAATATGAGAGAGCTTGTCTGTTTCATTAGTCAACTTTGTGAGATTCCAGCCATGTCCGTTTGGTTTCCCATAATATACTTCATTCAACTTAGTCGGCGATAATCCGGTGAATGCAATATGTCCCTTCTTGTTCATGGTGAAGTAATTTTCAGGATGAACATCACCCAGTGAATAAGTTTCGAACTCGCCTTCTTCATCTATTCTACTAATGAGACATCTACTTTCTTCCCAATGTAACACAAAGATGCCTAGTTCTGTCCAATAGAAATCAAGAGGATATCGATCGATTTTCTCTGTTATGCATTTTAGATTGTCCTTGAGTACTGGGTCACTCAATTTATTTTCTAGTTCTAAAACATCTAGAATCCAGAGTTCAGGTCTTGTTTCAGGAACTTGTTCCGTGTCTCGTCCAGTTAATAGTAATTTATTCTCAATAGGAGAAACTCCACGAACCTTGAATCCTTTTGGTAAAGCTAGTTTGATTAGTTTCAATGATGAGAGGGCATCTTCAAGATTAGAGCCTTCTAGTTTTTCGAGTATCAAATCCGGTTTCAGTTCAATCTTGAAACATGATGTTTCATTTTCGAAAATCAAGTCTGATCTTGTTTGACAGTTGAGATAGATTGCATTCTTCTCAGGTGATACCACGAATGAATCAATTGCGAAAGGTTCAGGGAGAACTTTTGTGATCTCAAAGAATGATGGTAGATACCTTACATTTTCCTCTTTGAAGCTGGTGATTGATAATTCTTGGTTCCGAATTGCTCTTTTGCTACAAACATAGAATAATCCATCCTTAGGTTCTTCATTTTCAACATGGATGAAATTACCTACTCTCTTTTTGGGATTAGAATCACTTTTTGATGCAGTAAAAACAAATCCATTCCCAAATAGTTCAAAATTCTGGATAGAGGCCGGATGATCTGTTATTTGAACTGGTTCTCCTATAAGATCACGATATACGTGTATCTGTTGGTTTCCGGAAGGTTGTACTGATTTTAAACAACAAATACTGCTACTACCTAGCCATTTTATACTCCTACTTCCATTGAACAACCGGTGGGTTGTTTTTGTTTCAATATTATAGATGTAGCCAATAATATCGAAAGTGTTAGTCTTTAAATTTGGAACCCCTTGAAGGTAGATTACTTTTGAACAATCGGGAGAAACATGCGGCTTGCTCCCGAAAAAAGGTAGGGCCGCCAAATCCTTGACGGTTGGTCGCTTCTTTCCTGTGGTCATCCTACGAATTCCTTTTTATTTTAGTTTCAGCTCTCTCACAAATTCGGAAGCTGCTTTGTTAATAATGACCAGCCACAAAAGGAGTACACATTTAGGGGACACAGCAAGTGTCTTTTAGACATAATGTATTTGGGATGTGACTATCCTAAAATCGCCTTGGTTCTAGAGATTAATTCCATTTTGTGTTTTTGCTTTCCCTTATGTATCTTAACTCTCTTCAAAGCCCACCAAGCCAAAATCGCAAATCCAACAGCAAGTCCACCTGACAGCACCCACAAGAATCTCAGACTACCTGAGATTGACCATATGAAAGCACCCAATGGGGCTGCGAAAAGACCTGTTGCTGATGTCATGGACGAAAAGACACCAAGTGCCGTTCCTTTCATTCTTGCTGGCACGCCATTTACCACGAGGACACCTTCTGTTGCAGTCCATACGATCAATGGAGCCGCCCAAAACCCATTCAGAATAATAAGTAACCATAATCCAGAACCAATTCCGATGGCTACCATAACAACTGAGTTAACAATGAGGCTAACAAATAATCCCATTTTGGTTTTTCGACCAGCCATACCACTCAATGTATACATCACTAAAACAGTGACAATGGAAAAAACGCTAGTCACTAGACCATAGATATCTAGACTAACACCCCATTCATTTACACTTAGTATCCCTAAATATGGGATTGCCATACCCCATACAGAGTAATATCCCATCATTGCTGCCGTGAATTTCCAAAAATGTCTACCAAGTTCTCTGGCCGAATCATCTGCTAGATTTTCTTCCTCATGAATTACAATCGGATCATAGGTGTCTTGAACAATAGCTGCAGTGAAGAACATAGCTGTAGCTGCTGCGATTAACCCAACAATAAGGAGTGCATGAACTTGCATGCCAATCTGCAAAAGAAATACTGCTAAAATTGGACTAGCTGCATCAACTGCATATGCAGGCATGAGAACCATAGTTATCTTTCTAGTGGCAGTTGGACCAATTTCAGTAGAGATTTCATCTGCTGGTATTGTTCGAGATATAACAAGTACAAAGCTCCATCCAAAGTACTGAAGAGCGAAGGAAAAGACAATGAATGGCCATGCAGGTATGAAATACAGAAGGAGCAGACCTACTATCTGAGGAATGAATGATATAACAAGAGCTCGCTTTCTACCAATTGCATCAGCAAGTGCTCCTGATAATGTGTATCCTACAAGTCCTGCAAGGGTGCCAGCGGCAAAAACTATGCCAATCTGCCAAGGAATGAGAAATGAATCGAGTGTGATTGCAAAATGCCATGTCCATATACTTGCCGATAATTGAGCAATGCCGGCTACAATAGCAACACGCCAGAGTGCGTTATTAAGGCCTAGGAAGGTACGACGTATAGAGGGTCCACTTGATAGTATGGCCTCTGCTGATCGAATTTCTTCCTGTGCCAGGCTCATAGCCATCAAGCCTCATCATTGTGATTAACAACGCCTCAAGCTGGCTCTCCGTTTGGTATGCTTATAGGCTTATCTAAGGAGGAATTGCGCTGTAGAGTAAAATTAGACCTCTGTATGCAAGCTGAATACAAATTGTGCATAATCTCAATATATGTGATAATTCTTAGAGGGTTATTCCTCGAAAATGAATACATCTTCGATGGTTGAGTTCAGAGCTTTTGCCACTCGATAGGCTAGCCTTAGAGATGGGTTATATCTCCCTTTTTCAAGGAAGATTATAGTTTCCCTCCTCACTCCGACTTGCTTTGCGAGTTCTTCCTGAGTCATGTTCAACTCATTCCTAAATTCCTTCATTCTAGTCTTCATCAAGAGGTTCAGTCTCCTCTTCGATCATAGTATAAATAGGATAGAACAAAGGTTACCATACTTCCGACAAAAAGAATCGCGAACACAATAGGAAATGCTCCAATTGCTCCCAAAGAAACAATATAGACTAGAGAGAACGACATAGTCACTGTAATTAGGAAGAACGAGTTCCTACACGCACGATTAATGTTACCCTCAATCCTCTCGTCACTTCCAGTTCCTCCAAATGCACTAAAAAATCCCACAAATCCAAAGAAACCATAGAATCCTAGATTACCAGTAATGGGTCCTAAGAAACCCAAGAGTCCCAGAA
>JBHLQJ010000168.1:0-6465 GCA_048884945.1 Candidatus Thorarchaeota archaeon
ATAATCTGTAATTGCAGTTATTTAAAAAGAGAAAAGATAATAGGTTTATTCATTCCTCAAACTGTGGAGTTTGAGTGGGTTGAGGAAATTTGCATTACTTGTCTTGATTATTATGCTAATCGGCATACCATCTTCAAGATACTTTCTCAACACAAGTAACCAATATGATAAGATGACAACAGCCACGAATGACCCAATACTGAGTTCAAATCTCGTAACTTGGCATCATGATTGCTCGAACACAACAGGATGGTATCTTGATCCTGACCCCCCACAGGTAAGACTTAATGGAATCCAAGATGATGTTGACCTCTTGTCAGATGGAACTTCTATTAGTTCAAGTAGTATCCCTTATGCTTCTGGACGTTGGCACGGATCAGTCTTCTTCTATGAGTTACCATCGTCATTTCTTCTTGGACAAGGACTCTCACTAACGGTGCAGTTAAACCACCCAGGTTCATTGGACAATGCCGGAGGTATGGAAGTAGGGCTATATGATCAGTATAAGAATATCACCTGTTGGGTGAGTATTGTTGACTCATGGTATTCCGGGGCGTTCATTACTGATTTAGGATACTACGAGAATGGCATATCCCTAATACAGTCGACTTCTCGTAGTGGTTCCCTAATTTCAATTTACAAAGTATGGCATGATGAGACAACTAATACCTTGAAAGGACATGATAATCAGGGAACTTACACCCTAGCAAATGAAAATCAGTTCAATCCTGTTAGAGAAATTCACTATGTTGGCCTAATGTTCTGGAATGTTGAAGACTACACTTATGAAAGCAACCAGGTCTTGGACATATTGATTGAGAGCAAAATTAGTCCAAGTTCCACAACAACTACTTCGACAACATCCGAAACAACTCGTCAGAACTCAATACATGAACAGCCATCGATGAACATCAGGGTTATTCTAAGTGTTGGAATAGTTATTGAGTGTATTATTATTGTGCTGAGTATCATACGGAAGCACTCATCAAACAAATGATATGGAATTCAAATCCTTACTATTGCATCTTTACACTGCTTTTGTCAACAACTGTTGTAACCACTCGATATCTTTTTCTCTCGTGTTGAAAATATGGACTTAGGTGGTTCTTCTGAAGCTTCCCGTAGTTGCTGTTCATGGTGGTGCGACCTATTTCAAACAGGAAAATCACGCAATTATATTGGAGGCTGTCAAGAAAGCGGCTAGAATTAGCACGTGCACCTTTGAAAAAGGTGGTTCATCCCTTGATGCTGTGGAGGCTGCAATATGGACCCTCGAGGAAACTGACCTCTTCACTGCAGGATTAGGTGCAAGTAAGAACCGTGATGGTGAGATTGAACTCGATGCGATGATTATGGACGGCAACCGACTACAAAGTGGAGCTGTGATGGCAGTCCAGAACATTGCCCATCCCATATCACTCGCCAGATATGTCTTAGAGAGAACATCGAATTCACAGATTGTAGGGAAAGGAGCAAACAAGCTGTACGAACAGATGTTAGCTGAAGGATATCGCAAAGAGACCTCATCTCGGAGAACTGAGCGATCTATTATCACGGAAGGTTGCGACACGGTGGGGGCGATTGCTGTTGATAAGAATGGCATGATCGTTTCTGGTTCTTCAACCAGTGGTTGGCCTGGAAAGCTGCCAGGTAGGGTCGGAGATTCTCCGATTGTTGGTGCAGGTGTCTACGCCAATGATATTGCTGGTGCAAGTTGCACAGGTAAGGGTGAGCAAATTCTGAGGATTACCATGGGTAGAATGTCTGTCTTCCATGTCGAACAAGGTCTCTCAGTGCAAGAAGCAGCAGAAACTGTCATGGCTGAGTTGCGTCAGAAGACTAGTGGTGAGGCTGGTCTAATTTTGGTTGACAGACTTGGTAACGTGGCAATTCAATATGACACACCACACATGCCAGTTGCATTAATCTCGAAGGATATGAAAGATATCTACTACTCAATGACTCCCAAGTGGCCAGTTGATTGAAACCTAGTCCAGTAGTCGTTTTTCACCTGTGATCTTCAATATCTCAGTGATGTCCTGACTTACTTCCAAGCAACCGAGGTATTTTTGTTTACTATCTCTGACTGCAAAGTAGCGAATGTGTATTGTCTTTCCTCCGAGGTTAATCCAAAACTCTGCTGAGTCCCGGGTTCCATCTCGGAAATCACTCAAGATCTTCTCAACAATGTGCACACTCTTCTTTGGATGACATAACTGAACACTCCTCCCAATCACAGCCCGCGACCTGACAAAGATTCTGTCTGGTGATTCGCTGAAGAATTGCACACGATCTTGATCATCTACAAACGTCATATCGATTGGCAGATGATTGAAGATCGCTTCCAACATATCAACAGAAAGTCTTCCACTGCCAAATACTACTTCACGCGCGTCTGATACAGATGGTTTTTCTACTTCGATAGGTGTTCCCTTAGGAATAGCCTTGATTGAATAGCTACAATAACCGATATCATTGAAATCCTGTGTAACAACTTCCCACTCATGTTCTTTGAACAACCTTAAGGATGCTGGAAAGAGTATATTATTCTCTTTATTGAAATGGCTAGCAAGCATATTGGATAGCTTTGCAGAAGCCTCGCCTAACTTCTCTAGGTCAGCAGTCATTGTTTCATTCGATTCTGATCTAAACTCAAACAAGGCCTTCTCTATTTCATGAATTTCTTGGTGTTCACTCCACATTGCTGCTGGCGGTCCAGTGAGACCGTGTTTCTCTAGAAGCGGAAAGAGCGCATTTTCTTCGCGTAGATAATGTGTTTCAGATTCAGCGAAGAACCCGAGTAATTGTCTAATCCGCTCAATAAACAATGCTTCCGGTTCTCTCTCTCCTCTCTTCAGTGTCGTCGTGAGGGTATAGAGTTCATTCGCATATTCCATGAGGAGAGTATGTTCTGCCATTAAGGTATGAATAGGATGTCCTCTTGGAGTAATTGGCTTTTGAGCCTGGACAGTTTCTCTAAAGACATCAAGGCTCATGTTGAAAAGAATCTCGTAATCAGATTCTGACACGCCCTCCTGAATCAACTCATCCTTTAGAAGTGTCATCTCTGCAGGATTCACGACACCCAATGTCTTCATGAATTGCATCTTCAGTTCTAAATGATTCTCACCAGAACTGATTTTCCTAGCTATCTCCTTCAGAATATTCTTCCTATCACTTGCCATGAAATCGCCCACATATATTACGAGACCCCCTTGATATTTCCTTTTACTCCTATTTCAAACACCCTCAATGGTATGTTCAGACCTGTGTTTAGAATAGATTGAGCCACGACTCTGACTAATCCATGGCAGCAGGGAACTTCCATATGGATAACTGAAACATCTTTGACATTATTAATTTCAAACATCTGGGTAAGCTTCTCGATGTTCTGTTGATAATCTTCGAATTTGGGGCAGACTAATACTGCCGCTTTATCCTTTAGAAAATCCTCATGCATTGATGCATATGCTAGCGCTGCGCAATCAGCGATAATCAATATACTGGCGTCCTTTATAGCAGGGTGTTGCGGCGATAGCAATCTGAGTTTAATTGGCCAGTGTGTGAGTCTAGACTCCTTAGGTTTTAGGACAGTTTCAGGGAGTAAATGATCTGGACCTTCATGAATGTCCAATACCTCTTCAGCATAGGTGAATTTCTCACTTCCCGCACATCCTACTTCCTGACTCGCAAGTTTCTGTTTTTTGATATTCTCTTTGGCTGCAAGTTCATCAAATGGTACAGTTTCAACTTCTCGAAGTGTTAATGCCCCTTCAGGACACTCTCCTAGGCATGCTCCTAGACCATCGCAGAACGATTCAGACACAACTCTTGCTGTTCCATCAATTATCTGAAGAGCACCTTCTGCGCATCCCGGCACGCAATTTCCACATCCAGTACAGAGGTCTTCATCGATATGTATCATGAGTCGTTTTACAATTGTCATTGGAACAGTCTCCATCTTTACCATAGTTAATTTATACAGAGTTACTATTATAAAGATAGTAGTTACCATTTGGTAAGTGACCTCTATGACTGTACGAACAAAAGAGAATGTGGAGATGTGTCCTGTTTTTGCCGCATCTAGAATCTTGGGCAAAAGGTGGTCTATCCTAATTATTCAGGTTCTTCTAAAACCAGAAGCTGTCATAGGTCTACGATTTCATGAGCTACAGAATGAGCTCAGTTGGATTAGCCCTAAAGTTCTTACACAGCGTCTTAGAGAACTCCAAGAGAGTGGAATTCTATCGCGGGATGTTGATGTTAGTACAATGCCTCCTAAAGCATGGTACACATTGACTGAAAAAGGTCGAGACCTTGGGCCAACTCTAGAGGCTATGCAAGCTTGGGGGATGAAACACGGTGGTCGGGTTGTTGCTGTCTGCATGGGCAAAGGCTTCGAACATTGTCATGAGTGTCAACATTAACAAAATGAGATATTAGTAGCTACTACAGTTTTTAGCCAACAGCATCAGGAGTGCCTTCTAATGAAACAAGAGATCAAATTCGGAGCTAGATTGAGTCGTGTAATTTCAACTGTTGCTCCAGATAGTGAAAATCCAAATATCACGCCATATGAACGAATTCAATGGCCAGTTGTCAAAGAAGTCGCGCAAGAGTGTGAAAGGCTAGGATTCGATTCTGTCATTGTACCAGACCATCCCATGGATGATGTGTCCAGATATGCCTGCATGTCAACACTAGCTGCTATCGCTGCTTGCACTGAAAGAGTCACTGTTGGTACACTTACTACAAACACAATGAGATACTTACCCAATCCTTCTCTTTTCATCAAGGAAGTTGCAACTCTTGATGACATTTCTAATGGTCGATTGTATCCTTTTGGTTTAGGACTTGGTTGGACACCACACGAATATGAGGCATTTGGATTCCCATTTCCGAAACATAAGATCCGGCTAGCCCAATTGAAAGAAACAATCGAAATGATGAAACTGATGTTTACTAAAGATAAGGTAACTTATGAGGGAGAACATTTTCAGATCAAAGATGCTGTTTGTGAACCCAAGCCTGTTCAAAATCCATTTCCGATTGTGATAGGAGCGCGTGGAAATCGTACGCTTGGTCTTGCAGCTGAATACGCTGACCATATAGACATCTATGGTGGGATGGATTTGGATGATCTTCAGGAACGGCTGAGTTTCGTCGAAGATACTTGTTCAGAAATAGGACGAGATTTTCATGAGATTGTCTTTTCATGGGGCTGTTGGTTTTGGATTTATGAGAGTGAAAAGGAGAGAAACCGATATGCTGCTGAAATCAAACGATTGTCTGAATATCCAAAAGACAAATTCCAAGCGAAAATAATAATGGGGACTCCTGAAGAGATTGTTGAGAAGTTTGAATCACTCATAGATCTAGGAATTACATATTTCACACTTAGGTTTGAAGATCTACCCAGCACACATGGATTGCAGCTCTTCGCTGATCAAGTGATGCCTGAACTAACGTGATGAAACTCTGAGGTTTGGAGGCACCTTACTTTCGAGAGTCTTCAATAATTTTCACGAGTTCTTCTTCGATAGTAGACGTCATCTTCGCTCGTGTTTTTATCCTGCCTACTTCTTTTCCATCTTTACCGAATATGATAATTGTTGGGCTACTAGTTACACCAAATGTTTCAACTTCAGGCGGTGAGGGAGGAACAGCCCAAAACTTATCGGATCCATATGGTGGTTTGGTCATTCCACCTAATGCAATAAGAGGTTTCTCTAACTCTTTCTCAAGTAATGCTAATACAGGAAGGGCTCGACGGGAATCACCACACCAATCTGCAAAAAGAATGACCACATTATATTCTTTCAAAAGCTCCTTAAGTTTAGACACTGCCTTTTGGTTGAGCTTGTACTCATCTTTCTGACGAATGAATCCTCCTTGGTAAACAGGCTTCATCGATTCAATTGCTTCATTACATGATGGAGCATCAACTTGGACATCAGTTAGAGTTGGCACCTTGTTCATCTCCTTGATTTCTTTTTCACTTAATTTGTTTCGCAGACTATATCGGTTCCCTTCATACCCTTCTTATTTTGGAGAGGTGTCTGCTGTATAAGTTTAACCCATTTTGATAGATAATTAAGATGGCTTTCTTCTTCATCTTTAAGATGCTCAACTAGGAGTTCAGCAACTGGGTCATTAATTTTCTCGAGCGCCATTTCAAGCAGACGCATCTTCTCTAGTTCATCACTGTGGAGCGATTTGATTTCGCGTTCAAGTTTGACTCTTGCTACATAACGGCCAACTTTTGAAGACCATTCATCACAGGGAGTTGAAACCATATGTTCAATCATTCCTTCGAGAAACTTGATGTGCTTCCAAGTATCAAGCCGCAATTCCATAAATGCAAGACGAACAGAGGGTTCCTTTGCTTCTTCCTCTAGTTTGACTAAATGATTCAAGGTATCCTGTTCAACTCGTATTTGGTCTTTCATTATTAAAATCATCTAA
>JBHLQJ010000169.1:0-6445 GCA_048884945.1 Candidatus Thorarchaeota archaeon
CACTTTGACCGGTATCGAATCCCACTCGTCCGCCCTTGCTAAAGCAAATCGCATGACTGCATCTGCATGTAGATGATTGTCCAAATAGAGTTCCTTGATTTCCAAATTCTTCTCCCACCGTGCAAGATAGAAAACACCCACAGTCTTCCTCTTCTCCTTTACCAAATAGAAGTAAAACGCCTCTTGCTCGTGAGAACTCGTTTCGTAAATATAGTAGGTCGCATCCTCAGGTCGTATCTTTCTTGTCCATGTTTTCCTAGGAAGGTGGCTCTCTCGATATCTTAGGAACTCCTTGAAGTTTTTAGATGTCACCGATTTGAAAGTGACTGCTTCTTCCTCGCCGTCAGATAGTTTCGGAATAAGGCTGCGATTAACGGTGTATCCCCCACCTAGATGTGCTGCATACTCGTACCCAAAGTTGCGATAGAATTGAGGTATCCCTGCAATGGTCTGAATTACCGGGTGAAGGTGAGCTGCTCTTTTCTCGAACTCATCATTAAGCAACCTCATGTGTCCTCTATATCGGTATGGTTTGAGAGTGCCAACTGCCTCCATCTCAACTGAAGGTACTTCGATACCATCAAGCATCCATGCGTTTTGCAAAAGAATTACGCAGGATACAACCTCTCCTGTTCCCGGGTTAGCGATGATGAAGCTGTCTTCCCAAGAGAATCGGGGGTACTTTTCAAGCATTGTTCTGAGCTGATCTACAACCCCCTCCCCATGGACTGCATGAAAGTGCTCTAGCAGTGCAGGAATGTCCTCTCTGGAGGCATTTCGCATGACGAAACCGTCACCAAGGTATTCAGGCCTCATGATACTAAACGGATAATGTCAGCTTCTTATAAATTCTCAAAATCGTGGAGCACTCTGATCACATCAAGAGTGGTCATTCCTATGAACTCTTCTCCCTCTTGAGAAGCCCAACTGCCATTAGGTTCCTGTAATTCCTCCAAGATAGAAGTAGCTCTTGAAACGAGTTCATCTTTCTTGTTCAGTCCAATATCCCTAAGGCATCGCAGCAACCAAGCGAAATCTGCACCATCATGTTCTGTCGGTTTGAAGTGCCTTCGAACTCCAGACAGTAGCTTCCTGAACTCTTCCGACTCTGGTCCTGGATGGTAGTTGAACATTACCAACGCATCCCAGCTTGCATAGAGATATCCACTAATCAGACCAGATGGTTTCACATGTCGCATCAAGAACTTAGCGGGGCATCCCTTTGTTCCAAGTGGCTCAGCTCGTCCAAACCTGATGAACCAGTGAGCACAGAAAGCTGTCAACCAGGTACGTGTGTTGAGTTCGCCTGGCATCATATACGGTGGTGGCTCGAAATCTCTGATCTCTTCAATCTCGTCCCACCCTCCATCCTCTCGCTGGTGTTCCAGTAGGAAATCAAATGTTCTCTCAACAAGTGAGCCCGCTCGAAGTGAGAAGTCATCAAGCCAACCAACAACATTCAGTGTTGACGTTATACTGCTCACGTCTTGCTCCCAGAACGCAAAACCACCATCAGACTTCCGCAGGAGTTCTATTTTCTCTAGTAATTGTCTACTGGGTTTCCTATTCTCAACAATGGCACTCATCCTTGCTGTCAGTATCTCATCCTCTAGACCTTTGATAAATGCGGATGTCTTTTCCAAATCGATCAATGCAGGTACCCTTTCCTCTACGCAAATCCTGTAACCAACTAACCCTCTTTGCCCTTTGAAATTAATGATTCTAGGCAACTGCACAAATGAAAGCCTCTTATATCATCAGGAGTATTTCTGTTTACTAAGATGTCGTTCGAGATACATACGGAGGGATCATGCACTGGAGAGAGTGGTTGGTGGTCCTATAGAGTGGAATATAGATATGGCAAATCTGAACTAGAAGATATACACTCTGACTCTGGCGAAGCAGCTGGTACAACTGATATTCAGATGAAGCTGATGGCCATCCTCAAATCACTTGCTTTTGTAAGATCGATGGTTTCCGATGAGCCAATCATCATCAAGTCTGACTGTCCTCTCTGTATCAAGTGCATAACTAAGGAGTTCGACTGCACTAGCAATGATGTATCCAAGAGGAATAAGGTGACTCGAGGATTCGTTCAATATCTTCAGGAGATTTGGTGGAAGATGAGCGGATTGAATGTGCAATTCGAGTACAGCACCTGAACTAACTCATTCATTCACCCTCTCGCCAGAACTTGAATGACTGAATAGCATATTAGTACGTCAATCTCTGAGATATTAATTTTCATTCAAATGAAAGACATCATCTAACCAATCGAACATCACTTGATTTCCACGGGCTCTGTTATCGAGCTGGCAGTGGTCGTTTGAACCATCTACATCGAGAGTGAATACGTGCAGTTTCTTCTCTTCTGATGATATCAATGAGAGGAAATCCTTTGCCTGCTGTTCGAACACCTCGCCTTCTCCTCCTCCAACCAGTGCAAGGGCAGGACATGTGATTCTGTGAAGGTCGTTTTTGACATCCCACTCCTGTTTCATTGAGCGAGCGTGTGAAATGGCTTCCTCATCTTTGAGCAAGTCCACTAACGACTCGTGATCAAAACCTAGCGCCCATAGTGAATACATAGTCATTGCCTTGGTGATTGGCTTTCGGTCGAGTTTGCGTTTAAGAGCCCAATTGAGAATGAATGTTGGTATCTTCTTCACCATGCCTCCCCAGAACTGGTCTGACGCACCCATGTCAATCTGTGGCGGGTTTGGAATGATTGCCTTGATACGCTCATCATGGATTGCGACTCTTATTGTAATGTACCCTCCAAAACTATAGCCAGTCATCGCAATCCGTTCATCGACTCCAGGCAATGTTTGCAAGAAGTCAATTGCATCCTTGTAGGGAACTTCATAGTCTGCACGCTTTACACAATCGCGATAGAGATGTACTGCTCCACGATGGCCCGGATGTTCGAAAGCGAAGAAGTTGTATCCCCTTCTCACGGCTGCTCTTCCCGCCCAGAAGACCAGCTCCTCTAATGAGGAATCGTTTCCTCCAGCTACAATCAGCGTGGGACGAGGTGAGTCAGAGTCATCTGGCCTCCAGAAATATGCAGGAAGTTTTTTGTCCTCGAAGGGGACCATATGGGTTTCAATGGGTGGACTAAACAGAGGGCAGACTTTGTGGAAACTCTTTACACTCCGTTCCCATAAATTGTGGAACTCTGGGTGTGAAGGGAGTGTACCATACTCTGCTGTTCTGTAATAGTTTGATGCTCGCATAAATGCCTCTCTGGCACTGATACTATGTCCATTAGAGAGTGATTCATCACCAAGCGCTTCCACCCTCGATGCGAGTGAAGCCCACTGGTTTATCCAACTCTCTCCATCCTCTTCCTCAATCCTACGTGCCGCATAGAGACACTCAGCAATCTCTGCGGCCTTCTCATTCATGAACTCGAGCGTTCTCCTGAACACCCAGTTCATCTCTTTGTCCTTAAACACTTCAAAATTGAATGATGATCTTCCTACATCGAATGACATTGTGTTCACACGAATAAATGAGCAATTACTCACTTAAAAACATAAACAACTGAGCAATTACTCAGCAACATATGCTTTATAGGGTGCCCTCCATATTGGAGGTTGAAGCAATATGACAGGGGAATCAAAGAAGTTCAGACGTGATAAGAGGTCAAAGATAGACTCAGTCGTCCAAGCCACAGTGGCTTTGATAGAGGAAAAGGGCTACTCGGGCTTCAGTGTCAACGAGATTCCCGAAAGGACCAATCTGAGCATTGGTACCGTCTACAGATACTTTCCCCGTGGGAAGAGTGACATCCTCCGAGAGATAATCGCAAGAAACAACCAAGCTCTTGTGGAAATGATTTTTCTAGATGATGTCAAAGAAGAGAACTTCTTTGACTTTTGGAGGCGGGTCATATTCAGTTATCTTCGTGGACATCGTGAAGGTTTGTTCAGTCTGGCTGCATTAGAATACAGCTATGGCTCTGACTCGGAGTTCAAAGAGGTATTGGGGTCAATTGCCATGGAGTTCTTCAAAAGATTGGTCAGTCAACTCATTAAACTTCAGACATTCACTACGCTATCTGAGAGAGATCTCTTTGAGCGAGTAACTCTGGTGTTTGGCTTCATAGGTCTACTAGTCAAGTCCCATGTCAAACGACCCTTCTTCAAGAGCGATGAGCGGCTAGTTGAGTATCTCATGGACATATCGAAGCTCACGTTTGAAACGAAGCTATAAAGCTGTTTCTTATCAAAGTCAACGAGTTCAGGGTTTACACTTCTGACTATTGCGGTGCCCACAGTACCATTGAAACTATCAAGACCAGCTAGCGTTTGACTACCATTTGTTCTGATATTTAGCGTGTCGCTGCGTAATAAGAGTACAGGAAAAGCAACAGGAATATGCCAATTAACACCGCGTTAAACCATCCTGCAATTGCTGGAATGGTTGTGTGAACTATCATCATCCAGACCATGGAAATGGTGCCAAAGATGCCCCAGGTGATGTCAGCAAGTACGATGATCTTCACCTCTTCCCAAGTCTTGGCTCTATATCCAAACAGTGCAGCAATTCCATAGCCAATGAATGCGGAACCCACCATCCTGCCCGCAGCCGGATCAATGAATGGCCAACCTGTGATGTCCACATAGAACTCAGGGCTTAGGAAAAACAGAAACCCAAAAATCATACACACAATGAAGTGGAGTATGAATGTGTATTTCAGAATTGTAGGAATTTCCAATCACGAACACCTCTCTACCTCGATTGTCTTGTAATCGAAGTGTTTTTGGAGAGGATTGAGGTTTGCTAAATGTTTTGGCAAAGTTAGCTAATGCTCTGATATTGCATTGTACATCACAACTTCTTCTTGCTTGACGGTTTCAGGAATGGTTCTGACAGGCACTTTCAGTATGCTATGAACGAGTTTGGAAGTATCTCCAACTAGTCAGAGCAGCAGCAATTATCATACTCACCATCGCCAATGCAATAGGCTCCCAAGCCATTAGAACTTCAAACGAGAAGACTCCCTGCATGACCCCATGAGCTGCTTGAAAGGCGAGCAGGTAAAGATATGGCACTAGAACTAGACCCATCATGGGCTTTGCCGTTGTGTTCATTGTCCACCGGATAGGCATTCGATATCGGTATCTATAGAGATCAAATAACAGAACGGTCAATGCACTTGTCAAGACCCAACCAAGGAAGTTGGATAGGGGAATGTCATGGAAGGTCAGTCCAAAGAACTCCGTTGGATCAGTCCACACCCAATTGCCCATCCCCACCATGTAAGGGTCGTTGATGAAGTCCCATGAGACCATGAATAGACCCGCGATTAATGAAGTGGCGAGTAACCGTGGGACAATAACAGAGAACCTCGAAACACCAGACTCACTGGTTTTTGCTTCACTATCTACAATATCGCCTCTGCCAAGAATGATGTTCGTCATAATGTAACACACATAGAGCGTGTTGAACCACTGGAAAGGTATCACGATTGGGACATCCATGAGCAGCGGACCAAGTTGGTTGGTGTAGTAATAGTGACCAAAGGGAACACCAAAATGAGTGCCGAGCCACTCCATGACATATGTGACCAAGAAAGTGATTCCAAAAAAGACTGAGATTGTTCTTCCTCCGAGTGTCTGATTACCGTGAGTGATAACAAACCCAAAGAACATCGCAACATAGAGGGTGAGCACAATGATTAGCATATACAATGGTGGATTCAGAAAGACTGGTAGTGTGACTACTATCATAAGACTGAGGAAGCCAATGGAGATCACATTGCTTCGGTACATTCCAATTAACAACCCTCTTCTATACTGCTACTTTAAGACCGTACATAGACAGCAATTTGCCATATCCCACTTTTTTGATAGAATCGTCGTTCAAACCCTCTGCTATGAATAATATCTTCAATCATCTCAGGCGGGTGTAAGAAGAAGCGAAAAGGACATCGGTGTAAACGATGCAATACATTCTCTAAGAAGCCAGCAATCTTGGCCTTCCAATTAACTAAAGGATATACTAATCCATACACATTTCTAGCCAGTGCTAGGGATTTCTCCAAAAAGCTCTGTACGTCGTGGTAGCAACAAATTACTCTGTCTAACGTTACAATATCACACTGGGGAAGATCTGTAGCCAAATCAACGAAGTTGCCATGCACATGACGTATTCGGTCTGGGTGCCCCTGACGTTCTGCTTCTCCCTTTATCGCCTCAACATAAGCCTTCGAAGCTTCTACACTGATACAGCTACTTGCTCCTGCCTTCAATAGCTCATGTTGAATGGCACCGATTCCGCCACCAATGTCTAGAAGCGTCGCTTCAGAAACGCCCTCTGTTAGTAAGGCATCAATCAAAATTTGCGTTGATTTTATTGGACCATCTTTCTGATACTCTAGAAGTTCCTTCGTGGCTAGCTTATTATCGAATTCTCGTTCGATACCCACGCATTGTTT
>JBHLQJ010000170.1:0-6436 GCA_048884945.1 Candidatus Thorarchaeota archaeon
TTGTGACGCCTCACTTGGCGTAAGTCTGAGCGGGAACGAATGAACAAATCTAAACGCGACATCAAAAAGAAATGAAAGGGGGGGTTGTAAACCCCTGGAATACGAGCCGAAATTGCATTTGTTTCTCCTGTCTGAATGGCAGATAGTCAGGTCCGAATACCTCACGACCGATGACCAAGAAGGCAGAAGCGGCAGCAACCATCCTAAATGGCTATATTTCCCACCATACCAGGGGTTTTGACCGAAGTTACACGACTTAGATTAATGAAGTAACTCGAGAGTTAATCGGTGTGTTAATCAGATTCAAATTTGGTGCGCAACGTTTTGGTATCCTTCATGACAGCGGAATAAAGGTAATTAATGTTGCTGAAGGCCGATTCTCGACGAAAGAGTACACCCATTTCCTTTGTAATTGGCTGGATTTTCTCCCAGAATGTCAACACAGCAATGGTCATTATTTCAGGAAGAATATCTATGGTGATTAATCCTTTCTTTAAAAGGACACCCATTGAATCAAAATATGATCCCACTGCAGTAAACTTTGAAAAAGCCTCTGGGTTAGTTTCAGGTCCATATTTTTGAACAAAATCTTCAATTGAAGTCCATTTCCACTTGTTGTAAATTTCGAATATGTCCTTCGTAAATTCTTTGTCATAACTTTTATTTTGAAATTCAAGATAAAGCTCTGCTTTCCGACTACGACTGGCATTTCGTAATATCATTATGTAATAGGATATACCGACAACTAGGCTAATTGCTCCCATCATGATAGAAACTGTTTGAAGATCCTGCATTCTGAACCTCGGCTCTATTTTTATTTGATGCATCTATAACAATTATGGTTGATTAAATGAAAATATGTCTCAAATATGCATTTTGCCAAAGAAGATAACTTTCTGTTATGTTAAAATCTCAAGAATTATTGAACTAAAAAATAGAAAATGGGAGTTCGAGTTTCCTCTTATCAATTTTAATCAAACTGCCCTTTCTGACGGTTCGGAAGGCACTCAGGCATCTTGATGGTGAGTATGAGTAACAACGTCCATTGTTTGGTGTCATGTCTATAGTTCAAAGTCGACCGTATGTCATAGCATTGAATCAATTTGAGAAACTAATTCGTTGATACTCGTTCCTACAGGGAGGGCCATCAGTAACAAAGAGTTCTGGTACTCCAGGCTTTCCGGTCCAAGACCATACTGTCCCAGCCTCTTCATCACCTTCTTGCCAGTGACAACAGATTCCTGTACCGTGGTCACTCAATACTTCTTGTGCATCGGATAATGTAATGTTTCCCTTCCGCGACTCGAACCATCTCTGAATTCTTTCAACTCGCTCATAGGTCCATGGAAAATTCAGGTCCGTGTTCTCAAACTCCAGCATCTCTTCACACATGAAATGGGTTGATGCAACAACAAGTCCTGACTCAGGTCTTTCAACTGCTACTCTATCAGCAGTCACCTCAACACGTGCCATATCGCCCTGTGCATCTGCAATCAGGATTGTATACCCTGCAACATGTGGTATCTTCTTGAGATACGAAATCGCATCATCCGTTGTAGAGAAATTGTCAAGAATCCATCTGGCGGCGATATTAGCAGCTACCCCTGGTTTCACCTTTGCAATACTTCTCATGACAAAAGTGACTCCAACTGACAATCCTGCTTCATTCATCCCTCCGCAGGACATGCCTGGATCAAGGACAAACTGGAGACTTCTCATTGACCCTGAGGGATTCGCATCGAGGATGGTCGTATATGAACCGACCGACAATATCCAATCGTTATTACGTCCGAATATGGGAATACCCTCCTTGGTACAATCCCCTGAAACCGCAAGGATTCCACAGGCTCCTCCATAGTCTGGTGCGAGTGACATCCAGAGAAGTGCGTCTAAGTCTAGCCCACTGACTGAGGATACCACTTTGATTTCATCAACGAGTCCTGGAGCATATCTTTCAACATGCTTATGACAGTCATGTGTGAAACTTCGCTGATTTTCAGTTACACTCTGAAGAGTTCGTTTTGCATCCTTATGGATCTGTCCCACAACTCTTCCAGTTTCCATGTAATTTCCTTCAACTCTAATGTGGTGCATCTTAATTCAAGATGATGCTCTGATATTGAATTATAAGCCTTCGCAGAGGAATACTGTTAAATATACACTTAACATCTCCTCTGGATGTATTTTTCCGTGTATCTAATTTTGAAAACCCTCTTCTATTATGCACTTTCAAGCCATTTTGTTTCATTCTGAAGGAGTCTTACTCATCTATCAACAGCGGGACTGGCACAAGGAACGGAGAGGAAAGATTAGACTGAAGGTTGTTCAGGATGTTCTTAGCTCACATGATTAAGGTGTATGCTTCCACTGGTTGGAAGAGGGTCAAGACGCTGGTACAACATGGTCGTAGGCTTCTAGTCTTGGAACACGTAAGTTGCTGGCCTCACTTGGACCTCGATGTGAAAGGAGATACAAGGAGATCGGTTATGACTAATCCAGTGAAGAAAGAGAGAGAAAGGAACACAGAACCTCCTTTTCCCTTGAAAACTACATCTGTTTCTCTTGCCTGTACGGCAGATAGTCGGGTCCAAAGATTTCTCTAGCCATGACGACCTTATGTTACCTCTCTCCAATCATGAACTTCACAGACTTCACTACAAGCTCGCAAAAATCGTTTGGATACTCATGGCCAATGTCCGGATAGGAATATAACTCACAATCGATTCCGGAAGCAAGAGCCAATTCATGGAATTTCTTGTGCGAAGGATGCCTAGATACGTCTTTTTCACCAGATACAATGACACTTTTGAGGTTCTTACCAAAAAGAGAGGGTGACTCTGAGCCAAAGAAACTCTCAGGTTTCAAGGCTTGTGCTATAGTAAGAAACCCTATGGCTGGGATGATTTCTTTTGCGATTGCCTGAAGAGCAATACCTGCACCTTGGGACATTCCACTAACAATAACTTGCGTTTCATCCACATCATCTCGCTGTAGGAGAATTTCATATGCATCTCGAACCTCCCGGATAGATATGCTCTCATCATCCCAAGCATATTGTCCAAAAGCATGTATCTGAGAAGACCTGAGTGAAGCAAATACAGTATCCATCAATTCTAATGCAGGTTTCCAATAGAATTGTGAGATAGTATGGTCAGAATGACGACCATCAAAAAATAGAATCAAGGGATATCTTCTTCCTGACTGGGGCTTTCTTGGAGCTCTTATAATCATTTGAGGTTCTGTGTGCTCTTTAACTTCTAAGTACATCTTTTCGTGTTGATCTATGATAGATTTCAAACGAGATGAGTTACTGAAATCTCTTAGATATTCTCTAAGTACTACACCACTGAACCAAATACCCTGTTGAAGACTCTCCTTTAAAATGGTTTCAACTAGTTCGATATTTTGCTGCTCAGATGCAATCTCTATTTCCCATTCATATTTCAGATTCGTCAAGTATTGATTCCTTAATGGGATGGAAGTTACAACTTTTCTTAGTTCATCATACTCTTCATTGGTAAGTAGGCTGAAGAGTCTATTTCGAATTTCGTATATTTCTTCAAAAGTATCGTCATATTGCGGATTTTCAAGAATCTCCATTTAAAAGACCTCACAGTTTCCTCCCCCTTTGACATTAGGACAAGAAACTGTATTGTGAAATAAACTTCATCATCAGAGTAATTTCATATCGAAAGAAACGGAAATGATAGAGGCGGCCCCTCTCTCGATTTGAAATATGTAACTACATCTGCTTCTCTTGCCTGTACGGTAGATAGTCAGGTCCAAAGATCTCCTGTGCCATGACAATAATAGCATTTCACGTACCTGTAGCTGCCGCTTGCAAGTGTTAATAACATGAAGGGGAAATCCAAGTTTTCAATCATATCATATTGGTGGAATAAAGGATGTAAATAAAGCCCATACTGGCAAGAAGAAATAAAAGAAGAACTCCGAAACCGGATTGCCAGCACCAAGTATAATGAATCCAAACCACCACAATGCTGTAAATATAGCTCCAAGTATCAAATACACGATTGCTACCCACCTAGCTACCTTCCACATATCCCTTGTCATTTTGATCATTCCTACTTGTTCTAGCTTCTATTTCTCTTTTTTCAAAAAAGGCTCAAAGGAGATAAGTCAATCATGAATAAAGAGTGAAAGAGAGAGGGTTTTCCTCTCTCGAAAAATGATTGAAACTACATCTGTTTCTCTTGCCTGCACGGCAGATAGTCAGGTCCGAATATCTCATGAGGAATGATGATCCTTTATCTATGCCGAATTCTGTTTAGCCAAAGTCTACGACTTCAATAGGTCTGTCATAGGTTTCAGTTTCGGATCATTCCCTGTGAGCCTGAGGACATTCTTATGATTGAGGGCCACTATATCTTCTGGTGTAGTTTTCCTCATTCGAGCTATGGTCTTTACAATCGCAGGAAAAATCTCTGAGGGTGGTCTGAAAGTTTTGCCTCTAGCCAACACATCTATCTCTATGATTAGAAAATCCTCGTGGACCTTTGGAATTCTTGCTTCAAAGTATTCTTTCAGTTTCTTTGAAAGTTTTCTAAAACTCGGAGAACCATAAGAAATGTAGAACCCATTTCCTGTAATCTCATCTATCATCTCAGGTGGTCCGGAATAAGAATGAAATATTGCCTTCTTGATTCCATAGCTCTTCATGATCTCTAATCCCTTTGGTTCCAGATCATTTCTGAAGTGACAGTTCATGATTTTGTTGTGCTTCTCAGCCGCTTCAAGGAAGACCTCAAATAGCGCATCCTGTTCCTTGGTGGTTGACTTGATATTTTCTCCCTCATGCAATCCAATCTCTCCAAGCATTAGTGCATCATCACACAATCGTGCTACTTCATCGAGTCTGTCTATATACTCGTTAGCATACCATGGAAGAATCCCGAAGGAGGGGAAGATATACTCTGAGTGTTTAGCATATTCCAGAGTCTTCTCATATGAAGGAATGTCACAGGACTGCGCCCATGTCACAATCTTGTTCGCTGTGATGTCCTCAATTGTTCGCTTACGAAGTTCATCATCTGATAACCATGGTTCATCCAAATGTAAGTGAGTGTCAATCTTCAAGCTCCATCTCACCTCAGCTATCCATCGTACTCAAATGTATCAGTATCATTCTTACGAACTGTGCATGAAATCTGGATCAAAGCTTGAAAATTTAAAAAAAAATACTCGATCAGCTCATACGAAGTTATGGAAATGTGTGCCAGACTCGAACTTCTCCATTAGCGTAGTTGAATACAACCCATTCCTGAATGAGATAGCCGAAACCGGGAACTTTCCAGAAATGGGTAAAGGTCACATGGAATTGACCTACTTTCGTGTTTTGGTGATCAAGTATATGGGCTAAGTATTTCCCTATGAGAATTCCATCAGAATTTCTAAAGATTGCATTCACGACTTGATTCAAAGTGACTGTGACTGTACCATCTCCATGGTCGACCATTTGGAAGTTCATGTGAGTCACACCTTTGAAGTACAAGTCATATATGGGATCGTATCCACTGGATTTGAATGTGTATGAATAATGTGTCACAGTAGCTGCAGAAACTGCTGGCGTCATAGCCATCATCAATAATAGAATAACTCCGGGAATGATTTTGAATAGTCTTCTCGCTTTCATACTAACATACTCCCATTATGATGAAGATTGAGTTCGATTTTCCCATCGAACTTGTAAACTTCAAACAATATGTATAACATCGGTTTGATAAAAAAGTTACAATAATTGAATATAGCTCAGTTTCATCAAATTGATTTTTGTTCAATGCATTAACTATGCCAAAATTAGTTGATTTGAGATGTGAGTGGAGTGGATGACTCTCTCAATTGGTTATCTGTAATTACATCTGTTTCTCTTATCAGTAAGGCCCTTGGCGTTTGAGGAATCGGTGTTTTCGTGTTACCGATAAAAAAGATTGTGACAAATACAGTTGACCAAAGAAAGATTTGCATTTAATTAAGTGCACCAGATTCATTCCATTTATTACCTGATAGGTGTGCCCTTAGAGTATGAAAGCCCTGGTCACATACTTCTCTCAGACTGGAAATACAAAACTATTAGCAGAAACGATGAAGGAAATCCTATCAACTCGACTTGAGGTGGATTTTCATACAATAAGAGCAGTCGATATTGATACACTCAACAATTATGACCTGCTGGTTTTAGGTGCCCCCTGTCATGATAGCGACCTAGCTAAGCCAGCAAAAGATTTCTTGGGTAAATTACCAGAATCTCCACATTTCAAATTGGCTGGATTCTTTACCCATGCGACTAATATGCCTGATAACAAAAGGAATAGACAGTACTTCGATAAATGGGCTGGTGAATGTCTTTCTTCTTTTGAGAAACCATGTAAGAACAAGAATATCGAATTCTTGGGAGCGTATCACTGCCAAGGCAAAG
>JBHLQJ010000171.1:0-6413 GCA_048884945.1 Candidatus Thorarchaeota archaeon
AAACGCGCATTTGTTGTCGAGAGCTATCTTGAACAAGTCGTGACGCATACTAGCATAGTAGTTAGTATCGTCATGGATTACGTTTTTTCCTTGGGTGATTAGTTCCTTTACTTTGTTCAATGCAGCTGCGCGCACTGGAGCTTCTTTCTCAGGCTTCCAATTTTTGTAATACGAGTTATCTCTCCAGTTGTCCGTTCTTACAATAACAGTATCCGAGTTCATTCGCTCTCTAATAGAATTGGCTAGGGCTGATTTTCCTGATGCGGGAAGTCCACACAGAGCGAGAATGAATTGGGTCATTTCAATCTGCAATCAGCTAAACAACCACAACAAATGAATCTAGTGTATAGAAAAAGAATGTGAGAGTAGTTGGAACTCTCCAACTACTATGGTTTGATTGTGATTTGGAGGCTGTTTGCCAGGTCCTTGTACCTGTTTCGCACAGTCACTTCAGTCACATTTGAAGCCTCAGCAATCTCTCTCTGAGTGCGTCTATCATCTTCAATGATTCCAGCAATATAGAGTGCTGCTGCCGCCAGACCGCCTGGGTCCTTTCCAGCCGTGATTCCTCTCTCGCGAGCATCATTGATGATGTTCATCGCAGTCTGGATAGTCTTGCCATCAAGACCAAGATCCGCGGATATTCTTGGCATTAGGTCGTTTGCAGATGGAATTGGCACCCTAATGTCAACATTGCGTAGGATAAGACGTACGCACTGGCCAAGCTCCTTACGGTTGACTCGCGCTTCTGTGACAATCTCATCAAGCTGCCTTGGAATCTTATGAATCCTGCAAGAGAGATAAATGGTTGCTGCTACCATGCCTTCAATACTTCTACCCCTGACAAGGCGACGTCCTAAAGCTTTCCTGTAAATCAAAGCAGAGGTTTCCTTAGTTTCTTGAGGGATTCCAAGCTGTGATGTGAGTCTGTCCATCTCGCTCATAGCTATGCTAAGGTTCCTGTGTTGAGAGCTGTGAACCAGAGTTCTAATTTGCCATTTTCGCATCCGATAGATTGCTGCACGGCTATTTGCTGCAATTGCTCGACCATTTGCATCTCTATCACTCCAGCCAATTGTTGTAGCAAGACCCTTGTCTGCCATTGTCAATGTCATTGGAGATCCTGTTCGTGCTCTAGAATTACGCTCTTCAGCTGTAAAGGCTCGCCATTCAGGTCCAGAATCAAGGATTCTCTCATTCATCACACATCCACAAGATGTGCAAATGTGTTCTCCGCGCGTCAAGTCTTGGTAAAAATCACTACCACCACATACAGAACAAACAGTCATACCTTGTCGACTACTTGTTGTGGGTCGTGCCGATCTTGCCATTTTTAAATCACCTATCTACATCCACTTGAGATATGGCCGCATACATGCTTGGCCAAAGGATATGCAAAATCACAGCCCGAAGCGGATGCTCCCCCAAGCGCTATTATTTACGTATATAAGTGTAAGCATCCGTGAGCTATTGCACCAGTGTTCTCTTAATTTCACCAAGAAAACATACTATCCTCATACATACGTATGAACATGCCTAGCTTGGCACGAAAAATTACAAAAGAAGGCGAGGCGAACGCCCGAAGCGAAAGGAAGTCTAGCTGTGTGGGGACAGCCAGAGATCAAGGAGATGATCGGACGTTCTACCTCTTGATTGCTTATCACTCCAGACAGGACATCTGTTTGATGGCTGACTCCGGAATTATGTGGATGTTATCGTAGTACTCAGTACCATCGTCGATCACAGTCTTTGAGAGGGCTAGTTTCATCATTCCCTCGCTCTTGCCAAGCATGTATCCTGCTACATATTGGAGTGGAACGCGCATCTTGTCTGCTTGCTCTTTGGACATGGCGCAACACTCAACTCCGGGGCTCTCAAAGATGACTTCAATTATCTTGTGGTCCTCACACGCAGAGTGTCGAATCAGCTCTTTTGTCCGCTCAGAAATCCTCGTCTTTCCACTGATACTTTCCACTCTGGCGTGGTCATAATGGAATGGGTCTCCAGTGAGTCTGTGAACTGATGGTGCCAAGAAGAGTGTCTTCTCAGAAAGTTCAGCGACTTCATCACTGCCACTATCAACAAATCTCTTATCTTCGCTCTCTCCAACTAGATAGCGAATTCTGTAGGTCTTTGCATCTACTCTCTTCTTCTCTTCACCTTCATTCACGGTGACCATTGTATCATCCCACATCTCCATTGCGGAGAATGGGTTTCTCACAGCTTCAATCATTTGTCGTTCACCTAAGTGAAATTATTAACTATAGTTAAATACACAATAGTTAACTTATAAGGTTAGTGTAACATGAAATGCTCAGTAAAAGAAGGGTTTCACATCATGATCGAATACTTCTATATCATATTAGCATCTTCACTCTTTGGTCTACAGCATTCCGGAATGTCAGCTCTTTCGGTTAAAGCGAGAATAATTGACAGGTGGGGAAAAGAAGGTTATGCTCGCATTTTCAGCACCTTGAGTGTTATCACCCTTCTAATCGCATTCATTTCTATGAATTTCTGGGATTGGTTTTATTTCATCACGAGTCCCACTCAAATTCAACCTTTTCTCTTCGTATCTGGGGTTTTGTTAGGTGTCATCGGAGCAGCCATTGCGTTAATGGCCTCCAGAGTAATATCAGTGAGCACCGTGGCTGATATGAGGACTGATAGGAAGGCTGAACTTGTAACTGATGGCATCTACTCTCGTATACGCCATCCATTGTATCTAGCTACAATCCTTGTCTTCTCAGCTTTAGCTCTCATCTATCCATTCCTTCGAGTGACTGTATTTTCACTCTGTATGATATTCTACACAATGATAGGTGCATTCTTTGAGGAACGAAAACTCGTGCTTAACTATGGAGATGAATATCTCGAGTATAGGGAAAAGGCTGGATTCATATTTCCACGACTAGGCTAGCTGTCAATCATCGTTTGAATCTTCGACAGATGTCTGGAGCGTTTTACAGCTTCAGATGTAATCTCATATAGTTCCCCTTTCTCTATTACAAAGTGAGCTATTTCGATGTCTGGAACGAAATGTCGCTTAATGTCTTCTATTACATAGTGAAGCTGAACACAATGAGGACTTCCATCCGCTGTAAGGGTTGAAACCTTCTTGATATCAGAGTATTTCACGATGGATGCAATCTTGAAACCCGCCTGATTCATGTGTGTTTCTTCAAGACATATGTGGAGAACGAAGTGGCCACCATCTCGTTCGCAGACATCCTTCACGATGTTCAGATTTCTATCCGTGCAGCTACCAACAATTAGTAGATTCTTCTTTTCCCTTAGCCGCTTGTCGCCAACGTTGATGCACATGAGATGTTGTGAAACAGCACACTCATCGCTCATTGTTACCATTTCCTACGCTTTTGCGTAGGTTCTTCTTGCTCTCCCGCCTTAGAAGTCCATTGGTCTCCAAGTGGGGCTGCAATCCGCGCGATCATGTCGCCCTCAAAGACATAGTTTATCCGACTGAGTGAAATGACAGCTCCATTGAAGGGAGCCATTATCTCTTTCTTGTCCTGAACATGACCCAAGACATCGCCATTGTCAACATTCTCACCGAGGTTCACTTTCGGGACAAAGAATCCCTCTGTGTCCACATTGACGTGTTGCAATCTTCCCATGAGGGTATTTGAGGCTTCGATTCTTTCTCCTACTATCATGTCTTTACTACGCAAGAGATTAAGAATCGCCTCTCTCACTTCAACAGCGGCTTGAGAGTCTACCTGATCAGTATCACCTCTCATCTCCACTGAAACTGCTGGTATTCCGTCATGTGCTGCCTCGGTTGTTAGAGTTCCTCTCATACCGGTCGACTGCACAACATAAGGTAGTCCAATCTGCGAAGCAAGATTTCTCACATGGATATAGTCCCGATGCAATCCGATGATATGGCTAGTGCAGTTCTGCCAGCCCGTGCGAAGTTCTATAATATAGTCCGAGGTGGAAGCTCTGCGCCAAATTTCCCATGCAGTCCTTTCAGTCACAGTACCATGCTCGTTTCCTGGGAAGACTGTATCAAGATCCTTCGAGTCTAATGGAGAGACCTTTAGACCAAGACGGAAAGCTAACGGGCTTGCCACAGGAAGGAATGTCACGGATCCATCAATTCTGTCCAAACTCTCAAGATGTCTCATGATGAGATAGCTTGCATACACATCTGTAGCGGAGCGTCCGTTCATGGCTGCTAGGATGAATACATTTGGACGCTCTTCTCCAAATGTATAGTATCCAAGAGTGGTTCCAGTCTTTAAGTCGATGTCTACAGCATCAACTACTGCCTTGACCATGGTAAGAACTTCTTTCAACTAATGGCTTTAACAAGTGGTATTAAAATAAGAAGCAGTGTAAGACCTCAACTCCATACTCAAATCCATTCAGGTTTGCAGTTGAAAAAGAAGATGTCTGATTTGAATTCTTTTTCCAAGAAGTAATCATGTCTACAAAGAGCATAATTACTCTGTAAAGGAATATGAGGCTGGTCGAAGATATCCGTGTGTCCACACATCCGAGGATTTCCTATCCACGCTGTGGGAATACCGAATTTCACGATTTCTATCCCAATCATAGAAAGATAGGGCTCCCAACTTATGATTATGAATGATGGAGAATACTTCTCAACTGCCTCTATTGCATCTAGTTTTTCCACCCATTTCGGGTACTCAATATTATAACGTCCATCCTTACTATCTGTAGCAATACAACGTCTTTTGATTGAGGGCTGAAGAAATTCAGTTAGCCGTCCATCGCCACTCATTACTTCGAGGACAGGTGGATTTTTTCTTCTCCTCCCCAGAGTTCTGTTAATCACCTGAGCCAACTCCTCGACAAACTCTCTGTTAAAAATCTGAAAGAACCATCTGCCTGCTATATTTGATCCATTACAGTACGACTTCACATCTCCATTCTGTTCTAAATGTATGAAGAATTTATAGACCTCAGAGTAAGACCGGAGTTTGTCGTGAATGTCCTGATAGACATCTTGATGATCTGAAGGCATCTTCAAAGCCAATCCCTCAAAATAATACTATTTGTGTCTTCTATCCAGTATGATATATGCTATAATCGAGATTTCCACTAGGATGCCACCTATTAGTAGTACGGTGATGAATGACCCCTCTTGATTTGGGGTTGTATGAGGAATCGTTGGCGATGTGGGTGGTGAATCGGTTACTAGCTTTTTTATCACTCCTGTCACTGCTGAATTCCCAAGAGTATCATTTGCATATACCTTCAAGTAGAGAATCGTATTGTTTGGCTGGCCTGGAAACATAACGGTCCAAAAATCTGTTCCGTTCCAATCCATAGTGATATTCCTCCAAAGCCCATCGATAGAGGTATTATATGAGAATATGACTTTGGAAACACCTGAGATGTCATTCACAATCGCTGCTACAACAATATCATATTCAGGCATAAGGTATTCTGAAGTGGGCAACACAGATTCAATATGAGGGCCACTCGCAGGAACAATGTGAACAACCATTTCCTCTATTAGTGAAAATCCACCCGTATATAATACAGTGAATCTGTAGATGTATTCTCCAACCTCAGTGGGTTCTAAATACAGTGAAAGTGTAGTTTGAGAACCGTTCCATAAACCTTCAATCTCAGTCTGATACATTTGAGATTCATTTAGTCTCTCTAGAGTGTAACTGAGTGGAGCTTGACCCGAATATGTCCAATTAAGGAAACGATTTTCAAATCCATATTCAAAATCACAAGATGATTCTAGATTAATTGCTGGATCGATGAAATGTTGTGGAAATCGGTCTACACTACCCGCAGTACCAGGTATTGGATATATCCCTGTTCCATTATATGATGACCAATAATTACCGAGGTTCACACCATTGTCCCAAGCGTTGTTTGATCCATTATCATGTACATTACTGCACAAAATGAAATTGCCATAGAGGATGTTATTTGCCGCTCCATAGATCAACTCTATCCCACTTCTATAATCTGAGATGTCTCTTGCTATGTTGCCAATCAACTGGCAGTCGTATGAATTGGCGATTATAAATCCATCATCAGATAGCTTCTCAGCGCGATTTCCTATTAGAGTGTGGTCTTGTCCTACCCAGATACCAAAACCCATTCCCGTGTGTATTGCTCTATTTTTTTCAAGATAACAATTGCTTGAAGCTCTGATATAGTAGCCAAAGCTGCTGCGGTTGCACAAGTTATCAATTACATCACAATATCCTGAAGACTCAAGATAAATCCCTATTCCTAGGAACGGTTGGATTCTGTTTTCTCTAATAATACAGTAAGTAGAGGTGTCCACCAAGATACCACTGTTAGCACTGCTGGCATGACCAACTAATTCACTTGAGATTCTATTTCTTGAGATTTCCATATTGACCGAATCATAGACTCTTATTGCGTGAATATCTGGT
>JBHLQJ010000172.1:0-6402 GCA_048884945.1 Candidatus Thorarchaeota archaeon
CCATTATTTGTTGGAGGTCTAGGGATGGCTATTGGTCTGATAGTAGTGGGTCGGAAAGTCATCAAAATGCTTGCAACCGAGGTTGTAACATTGACCCCAACATCTGCACTAGCAGCATCGATATCTGTTGCATTGGTGATGTTCATTGGAACATACATGGGCTTTCCACTTAGTGGGACTCATGTATTAGTGGCTGCTCTGATTGCAGTAGGTTGGGTAGCGCAAGCACCTGTTCAGACAAATCAAGTAAAAGATATCCTCATTTCTTGGGTAATAACAGTTCCAATTTCTGCAATATTTGGAGTCATCATCTTTGCAATCATGACACCATTCTTCTGATTATGGATTTGAATTCATGATGTGTTTGTGTCAATTAATGCAGCTTCGTGGGAATTGGCACCTTGTGGATTAAAATGAAGTCCTTTGCAAGTTTTCCAAGATTGCTTGCCTCTGCTTCTGAGAGATGGACTCGGGGTCCAGTAGGAGTTTCCTTCCTCGTTGCTTCGATGATTGCTAAGTCAACATCACGCACTATGGTTTCTGCACCTATGCACAAACGCGTATCTCCTGTGTAACCAACCATTGTTGCGCCAATTTGGACTCTAAACCCTAGAGAAGGTTCTAGTACTTCTTCCTCGGGATGAAATTCAAGGGAGTAGTGTTCTACATCAAAAGAATTCACTTTGAAAAAATCAGTATCAAATCCTGAACCTTCGGACATTTCATGATACCAAATCTTGAATGGCAGTCTCTCCTTGTAGTTATCTCTGAACCCTTTGATTATACTAATGGCTTGTTTACAATCAATCGGAATCAGAATATTGAGAGGCTTGGTTCTGCCCATCATTTGCATAAATCCGAGAAGAGAATGGAGTCCTCCCACATGATCAAAATGACCATGGGAGATTGCAATTGGATCAATCTCGTGAACAAAGTCTGTATTCCCAGACATCAAGAGGTCTCTGAGGACACCATCTCCAACATCGAGTAACATCATCTTACCAGTGAAATTCGAAGTTAGTATAATAGTAGTGGCAACTCCTGCTGCACTGAATGGAATATCAACGTGAACTTCGTCATTCGCCCAATGCGATTCATAGTCTTTATACATCAATTAACTCGACCTATCCGGTTTTCTAACAGTGAAGATATTGAATAAATGTATTGAGTGAAAAACAGACGAATCAAATGTTGAAATTGTTGTCCAAGATTTTTAATTTCAAAATAATAAGCAAATAATGATGATAAAAATCAAAAGAAAATCGACCAAAAACGCCTTATATCGCCGTATCTATCTTATATTTCAATTTTCACTTCGCGTGAGGTAAACGTGATGGGAGAAGAAACTTCAGTAGAACTAGAAGTAGCCCGTGAAACTTGGGTTACCCGTATGGGTTTCGTATTCGCGGTCTGGGGTTCCATGACAGGATTGGGTAACGTCTGGAACTGGCCATTCAAAGTTTCAGTTTTGGGTGGCGGTCCTTTCGTACTCATCTATCTTATCATGCTGCTATTGGTAGGAATTCCTGTCGTGTTGACAGAGTTCGTTCTAGGTTCGACCTTTAGGAGAGGTTTTCCAGGCGCACTCAAAAGGATTTCCAATATGGGAGAATTCCTTGGATGGTTCTGCCTTGTAAATACAGCAATTCTTACAGCCTTCTACACGGTATTAATCGGGTATGCTGCAGTCTATGCTGGATATGCAATAACTGGCTTGCAACTCGATGGACCTATGGGGCCAGCTGCATTTACTGCTCAACCAGATTTCTTTGTGAACATGTTAATGTCACCAATAGTCCTCATAGGGCTCATTGTGGTCTGGTTGGTTGTATTCGTCATTGACTACTTTGGAACAAGAGGCATTGAGCGATCAGTCATGATACTATTCCCCTTGATGTGGATAATCATCATATTCATGGCATTTTGGGGTCTTTCCCAGCCAGATGCATATGAAGGGTTAGATTTCTACCTGAACCCGGACATTGACCAGTTTCTAAACCCACAGATGTGGTCAACCGCGGTTTCATTGAGCTTCTTCAAACTTAGTGCAGGAATGGGAGCGTTAACCGCGTATGCGAGCTACCTTCCGAGGCGTGGTGAACTTACGAACAGTGCAGTAACAACAAGCTTGCTTGATACCACGTTCGCATTTACTGCAGGGATGGCAGTTTTCACAATCGCAGCCGCCGCTGGTTTTCTCGGTGGAGGTGGTGTGGGCTTTGCATTTGTTGCATGGCCAGGAGGAATGGCAATACCAGGAGGTAACATCCTAGGCTTTGTATTCTTCCTGATGATGGTGTTCCTTGGTGTGACGAGTGCAATCTCATTATTGGAAGCTATAGTCACTGCTGTGATGGATAAGTTCGGATGGCCACGATCGAGAACTGTAATTGTAATCACACTCATCCTGTTTCTAGGAGGAGTCCCATTCACATTGTGGATGGATGTGGGAACATTGGATGGAGGGCTGGGTGATGTCACGTGGGGTCTATACCTCCTTGATATCTTCGACTACTACGTAGAGAACTTTGGTCTTGTTCTGGTAACTCTGTTCATGATGGTAATCATGGGCTGGGTCTGGGGAGGATCTAAGATTTTGGATGCAGCAAATGAAGCTGGTGACTTCAAATTACCAAGCTGGTACACATGGGTGATTAAAGTAATCTCACCCATTGGTATTATCATTGCGCTTTCATTCATTATTCTCAATGGATTCTATGCTGTAGGAAGTGTCATGGAGCTAGCGGCACCATTGATATGGATTGCAGTTTGTGTAGTGTTTGCGGCTATATTATGGCGTATGAAGGGGGTTGACTAAGAATGGGACTAATGGAGATCATTTTTGGCCCATATGAGCGATTTGGAATGAGAGGTGGATTCATCATCTTGATTCTAGTCGCAATAGTCGGCGTGGTCTTTGCAGTTTGGATGATGATGATTGGTGCACAGCTAGGAGCTGCCATCTCATTCATTCTAGACCTTACTCTAACATATGGCGTGCTTTTCATGTTCCTGTACATTATGTGGTTGCGTCGCCCTCAGTGATACAACCACATACCCCCCTTTTTTTAAGTAGGATTAGGGTGTTCATAGCACATGACACAGGGTTTAGAGCTACTCACAAGAAAAGTGCGTAGACGTAGATATAGATACTATACATTTGGCACAATCACAATCATTGCACTTGTTCTTGCAGGAATCGTCGGATTTGCAGTATATGGTGCAACTGAAGCAGGTTGGGCAGGAATTCAATCAAGTGCGTTTCTCTCTTTTGCGATTCTGCTTCTCTTTCTGGTACCCACTAGAGATATGAGGCGTGCTGAGGCAATCATAGTTATTGCATCAAAACATGGAGGTACTCTTAAGGTCGAAACAGTTCGGCAGGAGCTTGGTCTTCCTACAGACAAGGTTGAGCAGCTGCTTGGCTGGTTCGTAAAACAAAAGATGGCTGAGAAACGAGAACAGACGGATCGATATGTCTTTCCAGACTTACGTCGTGGAAGGGACTAGTTGGATGTTCATGCAACCATCAAGTCAATTCATCCGAGCTTTGAAGCGAGTACACCATCATAGTCTATGATTTCATTTGCCTTCTTGAACTTCTTCTTCTCTCCTTTCCTATCCAACCATTCACCTTCAATATCGATGATACGGTCATTTCCTTCTTCTGCGATACGTACTCGGGACCAGTTCCAATACTCAAGTGTGCCCTTGTTTAGTATGATGGAGATTGATGTTTTTGAGGTATCATATCCAATTGTGACCTTTGTACGGTTGCCAAAATCGATATCATGTGTTTCTTCAACAATCTGGCCGCTTTCGTCGGGTCGTTTGATACTGATGAAAGCTCCAAAAGCTTCGTGAATGTGACCTACCAAAACTAGGACCGGATGATACTCATCCACAAACTCACGGAGTGCTGTGCTCCCTTTGTTCTCCCCCCATAGGTGGGGAGGTACTCCAAATCTACCGAGTCTGTCTCTCATTTGAAATGGAGGACTATGCGTAGCGATGATTGTGTTTTCGGGCTTTGTTTTTGCACGTGAAATTGCATCATCTATGGCCCATCTAAGGTTTTCTTCCGATCTCTCGCCAGGGAATGTGTGATTGATTGGATTAGATCCCTCCACTCCAATATACACAAAGCCTTTCTCTTCAAATCTTCCTCCAGGCCAAGTTTCTCTTTTACTCTGGAGATTCATGTAGATTTCGTCAGGATGAATGTTATCAAGTCGTGAGTTGGAAGATTTGTCACACCCAATATCACTTAACTGATCATGACCGATAGCATCCATTGCATCACTGGTCGTACCAAACATCTCATAATTGCCAGCCACACAGATTGTAGGAGCAGGAGAGTCTTCCAGAGTTCTCAGGAGATCGGTTAACTTTTCAACACTATCTTTGGCGATCAGAGATAAATCGGCTCCAGCCTTAAGGTAAGCAGGTTCAGCTAAGTAATCACCATCAAAAATCAGAATGTCAGGAATACAGTTCTTAATATTCTCCAACAGTAACCTCACTTTCCCCTTTTCTTCGTGGGGATCACCACTGCCAGCAAATTCCATGACTTGATTCTGCTGTAAATAAGATTCAATATCTTCAACTTTGAAAGATGCCTTCTTTGCACGTCTAAAACTCATATCGGCATACCTCTTGTGATGTAATTTGTAGAATCCATTCAGACAACCATACTCAACATTGGATTTATCTGTTGGGGAGTACAAATCAGATTGATGGCAGTGAGTATCTTGTACTCATGCTTAGGTGAGACATTTGTCCAAAACAAACCAAATCTTAATTGATTGCTTTGATGCAAACGGGTTCTATGAGGAGAACTACAAACGTATCATTCTAGTGATGTCAAAGCTCACAGAATCCAAGCAGCTGGACAGAGAATGGGTTTCTTCTCAAGCCGTTGGGGGCACTTGGGCCAGATCCATCAGATGCAGCTTCGACACATACACTGATGCGCGAAAAATCAAAGAACTCATGGTGGGCTTGGAATATTGTGGCTTGGATGAGGTTCCCAAAGAGATACATCCCAAAAGCAATTCTGAGATATTTAGATTTGCAGATATCGATGTGCTGGAGGTCGTAGGGAAACAGGACAGTGCAAAGAGGAAAATTGCAGGTCGGTTGAAGGTGGGAGAGAAAAAAATAGGGATTGGAGACGTGCGAGAGGGAAGCTCCGATACAGAATTTATACTTATATGTAGAAGAAAGCTGATCGATGGTCTCGATGAAACTTCCCGTCAGAAATTGTATGAACTTGAGAAGATAATCTACGATCAACTCAGGAAAGCAGTCATATAACCTCGGACGGAGTTAGATATTAAGGATGGATTGAGTTGAGCCATGAGACGCTCAACCCTTTCCTTCCTCTTATCAGTCATATCCAATAGGATCGAATCTAGCAAGCCATGCCATGAAGTATGCAATGAAGACCGAAACGACTAGTCCTACGACTGTCGAAAGGAATACGATAACCAAATCAGGAGTCGCACCGCCAAACATCTGCATGAATGACCAGTAAGCACCGGCTATAGTCATTCCTGAGAAGGCTACTTTATTCAGAGGAATCTTGACAGTCTTGGTCTGTAGAGCACCCATATCGACGAGTGCTGCAGCTAGTGCTCCAGCTTTGTCAGGCTTCAATCGTAACTTTTTACCAAGCTGACCAACTGTGATTTTTGATTTAGGTTTCACAACGCTCAAAGCTTTTGGAGCATATTCTGCAATGTTATCAGAAAAGTGCTTTATAGCTGCACCTGTATCGATTCCACATTTTCCACAGCTTGGATCGTTCTGCTTCCATTTCTTGCCGCATTTTGGACAGCGTTTTCCGTCCCAAGAGCTGCTAGCAGCATCACCTACTCTTCTCGTGAGTTCATCCCTGTCAATCTTCTCTGCGCCTTTCTTGGGTTTTCTTCTTAGCACTACTGCTCGTGGGAAGATTCCAACATCTGAAGCTCTTTTCGCTCCACGCATTTTCCGGGCTGCCATAATTCCTTGCTGAAATTCATCAAGTGACATTAGCAGAGTGATTGCAGACATTGCTGTGAAACCAGCAGTTATGAGCCCGCTGACTGACATGATTGCTGCTGGACCTGTAGGTCCAATCTGAAGCACAAAGTTCTCAGATACTGTGCCATTAACAGCTGGTGTCGTTTCGTTAGAATATGTGAAAGAAAATACTCCTGTGATAGTGCCCGAAATAAGACTTAGGTTCCCTACACCAAGTAATGACCCAAGGGGAATGGATGCATTCAGTATACTATCAGTATAGTTTGCAGGGAAGAGAGGCATGGCGCTCATATCAAACGGTTGATTGATTATAGGTACACCCAGATATGACATAGTGAATAATCCAGAACGAAGATAGAGACTATTGCCAGTGGT
>JBHLQJ010000173.1:0-6401 GCA_048884945.1 Candidatus Thorarchaeota archaeon
GTTCAGATTGTATCCAACCGATCAACATCAGAACCTGGTGTATATGTTCTCTCAATTCGAGTTGATGCTCCACTCGTTCCAGTTGGTATCGATACCCAGTATGTTGACCTGAGAATAACTCTTAGCCTTGACAATTACGAAACGAAAGAACTTGAGCTGAGCATAACAATAATACCAACAGAACAACAAAAAACGATGGGTACAGTGATATCTTATGCGACGCCCCTATTGTTCCTAGTGTTTTTGATTGCGGTTCTTTGGACAAGATACTTCAGCATTCCAAAACGATTGAGACAGATAAATTACCAAATCAAAGCACTTCAAAAAGGAAAGATTCCCAAGCCAATCAAGGAGAGCAAAACTAGACAACAACTACTTGCAGACCTATTTAATGATACATTCCAGAAGCTTGAGATCACAAGGTCATCAACTGATATGCCAGAGGCGTCTGTGCCAATCGAAATTCCGGAGATTAGAGAACTTCTCGTTCAACTATCCATATTGACTCATCTGAGTCCTGACGAGTTGGATGAATTCAATGCGGATATCTCTAAGATGAAGATGAGTGAGCAGGCAGCCTTCGTGAAAGAAGTCATCATGCAGGAAGCAATCCGTGCTGCTCGTTCAAGAGGAAAGACTGTTGAAGAGATTCTAGAAGAATTAGCAAATGAAGCCTCTAGAAAGCTTTCTACACCTGAAGAGGTTGAAGAGATTATAGATGCTGAAAAGGAAGTAGATGAGGATCGTATTTTCTTGGTAGAGGAGGAAGCTGAGGAACCAGAAGTTGAAATTGAACCAACTGAGGTTGAAGAAAAACCACCAAGTGAGAAACTCTCACAGTTTGAACTTCAGGAACTCAAAGCGGAATTGCTCAAGAAGGGAGTACCCCTGCATGAAATCGACATGATTATCGAGCAAGCTAGTCGTTTACCGCGCGAACTAGTTGATGAACTCATTAAGAGTCTTGGACTAGAAGACTAAGAAACCGCCAGTCAATGAAATGGGAAGGTACTAGTCGAGTTCGCCTAGTGCCCCCAAACTAGTTTCAGAGAGAATTGTCAGACGAAGGAAGACAGGTAATCAGAGTACGCCAGAAATTTGTACCCCAAACGGTCCTTGAGGTCCTCTATAATCTCGAAGATCCTGTTTGTTCTATAATCAAGAGGATGAATGCCAATCTGCAGCGATCCTCCAAGTTCAATTTCAACCAGTGAGGATTCTATGTTGAGAGCTCTTTTTCCTTCACTGATTATTTTTTCACCTGTGCTGAAAACCATTTCATCTGAGAGCCGATGTATACTATTTCCATCGACACAGTATCCAAGTCCAATCTCTTTGACTGCCTTAAGCACTTTAGAAGGAGATTCCCATGACGGAGGAACAAAACCAGTTGGTCTCATTCCGAATGCTTTCTTGAGAATTGAAACTCCATCCTTGAGTCGGGAAGTGACCTTAAGTTGCATTAGTCCATCAAACTCAAACAATGACCCGGATTTAGAAAAATGAGAGTAGCCATGCATAGCGATCTCAAGGTCAAGAGATTTGAGAAACTTGGTGAAGATACTATCTTCTGATATCATATTGCTTTTCTTGAGACCATAAAATGGCGTCACTAACATTGTTAATTTTGTAATGCCAAAATCTGAAAGTCGATCATATGTAGCAACAATATCATCTTCATACATTGGAGAAATGTCATGAATAGAGAGGAGTACTGTCATATCTTCTACAGACTCCACTCTCTTTGGCATAACTAATCACCTGTGCACGGGATTGGACAAAATAATATACGAATGCTGCCTTGAAAACTTATACATTGGATTAGAACTACCGATTCCACTGCTTATAGGCTAGTTCAATGTCTTTGTCCGTGATCGTCTTTCTTCCGGTGTGTTCAGTTATTTCAAAAGCTCTTCGAGCGAGAGTCTCGCCAACTTCTTCTAGAATTGTCGCTAGTTTTTCAGCTCCTTTATCACTCACTCGTCCAGCTCCAGCTTTTCTGATGAGTCGATCGATGGGGGCTACTGGGATTATGCGTTCCTTTCTTGATCGCGGCACGACCTTTTTACACCTCTAACTGCTAATTACAGCCGTTATACACCGTTTTCAAGACCATATTTCTTTAAGAACTTTGTATTACCGGAAAGAATTCTTCCAACGCTTGAATGTAGAATATCGCGACATCTTAGCAGTTTTTCATCGCATTTGGCAATTATAGGGGCTTCGCTATTTGCCCTCTCGCAAGACGATGATGCGTGCGGTTTTGATCTCTTCCTTCAGGATTCCAAGGTCCATTGGTTCTTCACAAGATGTTACCTGCTCAGGGTCAGCTCGCACAGAGGGATATCGCGGATTAAGTTTGCAGCAGGATGCACCTTCATTCGCAAAGTCATAGGTGCCAATCTCTTGAGCCAGATGCATTATGTCTACCTTATCATCTCCAGCATTTGGCCGAAGAATAGGAAAGTCAGTCACTGCTTGTTCAATCACACGTAAATTCGCTGTAGTCTGAGAAGCTTGCTCGCCAATGATTTCACCAGTCACTATCGCATCTGCACCTTCTTGGATAGCGATGTCGCGAGCAATCCGTAACATGTTTCGCTTACAGAATAAACAAGTCATTTTCTCTGGAGCGTGTTTCTGAGCTTCTTCAATGTCAGGCGCATGAGGCACAATATACAGTTTGACCTCAAAGCCATGAATATAGTTAGCCAGCAGTTGTGCTTGTTTCACCGCAATCTCAGAACATCGATCATCAGCATAGGGTGTATTATCGAGGTGTAGAAAAACGGGAATGCATCCTCTTTTCATGACTTTGTAAGCTGCGATAGGAGAGTCGAGTCCAGTTGAAATGGTGCAGACAACTTTACCCTGAGAGCCTGTAGGCATTCCGCCGACTCCCTTTATTGTTTGAGTGAAAATGTGCGCCTTATTCTCCCGTACTTCAACATAGACAGACTGTTCAGGATTGGAGAGGTTCACCTCAAGCTCAAGTTCAGGAAGTCTGTCCAAGATTCTCTCACCAAGCTGTTCTCTGATGTCTTGGCTAGAAAAAACATGTGTACCAATCCTTCTTGCACCGATTGCAAATGACATACCTTTCTTGAACTCAGTTCGCGCAATCTGTTCACCAGTATCAAGTATCTTTTTCATTTCAGCAGAGGTTTCAATTGCAGGGGATGTTGAAACTACACCGAAAACTTTTGCAGCAACCCTAGCGGCTTTTTCCGCTTCCCGTGTCTCAATATAGAGCCGACCATAGACCGAACTGACTTTCTCATATGGGATTTTGCTCTCCCGTAGAGCGGATTCCACATGGTCTATCAGAAGTTTCGTCATGCGACGTCGAGTCTGGTTTGATTTAATACCAATCTCTCCAAAACGAAGAATTACTGAGGTATATCTCTCTTGACTCATGAAATCCACCTGACAGATACGCGCAGCTGGTAACACTTATGAATGTAGTCAAGTGTGATTTAATTACAACTCACAAGGAGGTAGGCTGAAAGCAATGAAGATGTTTGATAGATTTGGCACTTTCATCATTGGCTTGGGTCTATCTTTGCAGTGAGATGCGTAAGGCAAGACTTATTCTTAGTTTGTATCCACCATTGATTACCCTGTCCAGATGTCTTCATCAAGCAAGAAAATTGGCTAGCCCCCCAGTGGTTTAGGAGTGTGATATTATGGAAGATACGGAAACTAAACGAGTAACTACAAGAATCGTACTGCAGCAATGGGCGAATATTGACATTAAAGAGATAGCAGAACTATCTGCAAGAGTGAGAGAACAAGAGGGTCTAGGAAATTATACGGTTCAGCAGATGAAAGAGCATCTAAACACAATGAATGAGCGTTTCCCGATTGAAGTAGTGATACTAGCTTTTCACAATGAACAACTAGTCGGGTGGATAGGTATTGAACGTGTAACTAAAAGCATAGGGAATGTGGGACGCTGGCAACCTTTCGTTGACTTGCGTACGAATAGAGAAAGAGTGGCACGGCTTCTTATCTCAAATGCTATCGACTACGCAACATCTAATGATATGACCAGAGCTGAGGTTGGATTTGGAGGAATATCAGAAGAAAACCTTGCTACATTAGAAACCAGAAGATTGTGGTACGAAGCAGAAGGCTGGAAGAAGGTTGAGGACACTAATTTCATGGTGAATAATTTACTGGAAGATGTGTCAAAGAAAACTCCCTCAAATGCTGAGTATAAGATACGCCCTATGACAGAGTATGAGAATGACGAAATCTTCGAGTGCTACCACGAAACCTTCACCACAAGCGATGCAAGATGGATATACGACATGACGAAAGAACAAAGAAGACAAGAATTTGACAAGACCTTTGATAGGTCTCGTAATATCAATCAAGAAGCATCATTTGTCATTGAATCAGGTAGAAAGATTGTTGCATTTATCCTAATTGTGACACGATCCAATGAGGAGGAACATCTAGAGTTTATAGGCGTTCATCCAAACTATCGACGGAGGGGACTAGCAAAGAACCTGCTTGCTAGGTCAATAAAAGTGCTACTGAGCCAGAATGCGCAGACGCTGACACTCGGAGTTGACCCTATGAATGTACCAGCTGTCCAGATCTATGAGCAATTTGGGTTCAAAGTAATCTCGAGGATTGTACGGTTCTCGTGGAAAGAATCTGATACCTGAGTTAATTTGTTACCGTCGTTTAATCAGCACCAGCACACCCAGGATTACTATAGCAGATGCTATCGATACTGCTAGTACCAGATATGAGTCAAGTGGGATATTGGGTCCATTCGTGGGTTCTGTGGTAGAGGTGGTATCCGTTGTTGTTTCAGTTTCGCTGGTTGTCGTTGTCGTTGATCCAGTTGTGGTGGTTGTTGTCGTAGTGAGTTCTGTTTCATTGAGTGGGTTACCTAAATAGAAGTCCTTCATGAGATCGTATATGTCCGTATTATCAATTGTAAGGTCTTCCGACATATCAGAGAATGCATTACCTAAAGCAAAGAGAGGGACTTGTGCATTAGTGTGATAGATAGTAGTCCAATCAACAGTCACATTATTTGCACGTTCAGCTCGAAGTGTTCGTTTGTCCTGCTCTGAAAGAAGGCCTTCAGGAAGTTCAGAACTTAGATTGTGACTCAGAACAACTAATCCTCCTGTTTTATGGTCAGCAGTTACAATAAGAATTGTGTTATTGTTATCTTTTACATAATCCATGGCAACATCTACAGCTTTATCGAAAGCGATTGTTTCGAGCGCGTTTCTAACTTTATCTCCATTATGAGCGGCAAAATCGATTTGACTTCCTTCGACCATAAGGAAGAAACCATCAGGATCCTGTGAGAGAAGCTCAATTGATTTGTTTGTCATCTCCGCAATAGATGGTTGAATAGCAAAATCTCGATCATATTCGAAATTCAAATGAGAGGCTGCAAAAAGTCCAAGAACTTTTCCTGAAATCACAGTAGCTAACTCAGTTCTATTGTAAACAACTGAGTAACCATTGGAAGCCATTGAAGCGATTTGAGCACCAGTGAACAAACCACTTCCACCCCCAAGTAATACATCTACACCAGCCTCCTCTACAATTTGACGAACAATTTCAGTTTCGTCGTTTCGATCATTAACATGAGTCATAAAGCTAGCTGGCGTTGCATGAGCTATAGTGCTAGTGGATACTACCCCAGTGGACTTGTTTAGCGTTTGCGCAAATTCCAGAATTGTTTCAAGAGGGTTCAACGAGGCGTCCATTCCGACAATATAGTTGTTTGTCTTTGTACCGGTTGCTATTGCGGTACCGGCAGCTGCTGAGTCTGTTACAGCAGCATTTGCAGAATGAGTTGTCACAGATGCATTCCAATCAGAATCTTGCATATTCAAAGACCCAAATTCGCCAACCTCAACAAGACGAGCCAGTTCCACATGCTCAAAACCCATTCCATCACCAATCATTAGAATGATGCTTAGAGGCTCTTCGCTTACAGTAGTGGAGTTGTATACTAATACGACATCAGAAAAAGTTCGAACTGAGGGAACAGAAAGAAATGATACAATTAGTATCACGATCAATAGCTTTGCTGGTGACGTGGTGGCTTTCATTGATGTAACCAAACAAATGGTTGTAATGATGAATATAAGTATTCAGGAGTTGGCTTCAATACCAAGTGTTCATATTCCTGTTCCTTCTGCCAGGAATTGTTCAATATGAAAGTAATCGGAGTTGATGTAGGTGGCACCTTCACCGATTTGGTTCTGTTATGTTCTGAAACCGGTGAACAATATGTACACAAGGTACCATCAACTCCAGAGTGCCAAGATAGCGCAGTCACGAAAGGAGTGACTGAAATTCTTGAAGCAGATCAGATCAATCCGCGGGATGTTTACCTGATTGTCCATGGAACAACTGTG
>JBHLQJ010000174.1:0-5943 GCA_048884945.1 Candidatus Thorarchaeota archaeon
CTATATTCTGTTTTACTCGTCTAATCTTTGGTTGAAATCAATGGGCAGTGTCTGGTTAAGCAAGAAAGCATTTCTCTACTTCGGTGGTGCTGCAGTAATTCTAATTGGCGGAGCAATCGTGCTGATGGCACCATATCACTATGTTAACTACGCAGTCACTGAGCATGAACAAAGACCATTTGAAATTTGGGATCTTGATGGATACTATCCACAGCTTGAAATCTCAGTTGCATTAAGAGTCATAAATTCGACTACAGTAAATATCGATTTCGTGTTTCATAATAATGCGACAGCTGAAGTCCTAGTCGCAAACATGACACTTGACGAGGACAACGTAGTGGAAACACCTGATACAACTTTACTTCAAGGGAGCATAACCATCGATATTCCACCTGGTAACTATACGATTACTGTTGATAGAATCGCAGGTGCAGGAATGATAGATCTTGGCTTCAACCAAGCGAGTGACTCCAGATTGTTTATTGTTGTGGGCGGAGCAATGAACATAATAGGTTTGGTTATGGCGATATCTGGATATTTTGTTGCAGGTTCATTTCTTCCTTCCGACACTGACACGATTGTTGAGTGGGGGTATGAGAATCGAGAAGAAGAGGAAAAGGACCAATAACAATCAGGAATTGGAGTCCAAATTATAACCCGAGTAAGTGTTACGGTAGAATAGTCCACGTAGTACACACGCTCTTCTATGTCTAAGTGACAACCATCTTGTTGAGCACAATGGAAGACAACGAGATGAAATGGTTACTAAAAGGGAAGATTGTTACGGACTTTAGGGGTTTTCCATTGGGGAAGGTCAAAAAAGTCTGGTTTGATGAATCCAATGGTCCACTTGTTATCGTTGAACGCGGGAACACATCAGAGGATCGTATCTCATGGGAGGCAATTCCACTGAGAGCAGTTGACTCTGTTTCAGAACATGTTCGCCTTAAACCACCAGTGTTTGCTGAATAGCCCTGTGATATCTATTTAGACAATTGGAGCGTGAGTTTATGATACAGAAAAATGAAATCATAACGGGAAATCAACGTGAGGCTTTCTTTAACGAGTCTGACGCAGTAAAAATCAATGTCTTTACAAGTAATTCCTGTACTTTCTGCAACGAAGCCCTTTCAGCCGCTCGAGAGGCGGCAAGGAAGTTACGGCGATTCAATCTGCCAATTGAAGTTGTGGAAACTTCAGTTGAAGAGAAACCCGAACTCGTAGAGTCACTGAATGTAATAGCTTTACCAATGATTTTAATTGGTAAGTCACAAATCATTGGCCTTCCGAAGACTGAAGATATAGAATTATTGTTGCATCAAGCCATCTTATCATAATTAATAGAATGCTAACCTCAAAATCAACCAAGCATTTTCTTTCATGATCAATCTACTTGTTTCTATATTGAGGTCTATCATGTTCAAAGCTGCCATCAGGTCAGGATATTGACTATGATATCCCGAACCAAACACTAGTTTTCTCACTCCAAAATCTTGAAGAACTGCATCAAGAAAAACACGGAGTGGAGACTCTACAAGCTTATAGAAGGTCGTTGACAATTCAAGCCATATATTTTTCCGAGTCATAAGAGGGATTATCTGTGGAAATCCAAATAGTCCTCCCATATTCAATACCACAAACTTTCCATCTTGATGAAGTGTGGAAATCTTATCCAAAAACGTTATCGTTTCACTAGTCATAAGATCATTGTGAAGGTATACTGGCAAGTCTTTTTTTACAGACTCGTTAACAAGCACATCAACCGCAGGGTCTTGAGGGTGATAGTTAAGTCCATCTAAGATGAGAGCTCTGCATCCTTTGTCAATATAGTCATGAAGCTTCTCCTTGGCAATATCTATTGGTCTTGGTATAACTGAGCAAGCAGAGAACAAACGGTCCGGATATACTTCCGCAGCCTGCAAATACAAATCGGTACTAACTATTGGTTCGTGGGGCGTTAATACTGCTTTATCAATTCCAAAAGTATCCATTCTTGATATGAGAATATCTACGTGCTCTAAATAATTATCAGGATTGACATTTGTGACTTCAGTTTTACCCATGCCAAGGTGTGTATGTATATCAGTGGTCATTTAACACCCCAGTCTGAATTCTCAAAGTCACTTTTCTATTCATGTGTTATGAATAGCTGTCATCATCATCACCTCTAAATACCATACTGACCTAGCGTGTTTGAGCTGATTTGCGTGTTTGAGAATGATCGACCAAAGAGTCTGGAGAGAAGCCTTCATCACATCTCCCAGAGTATTAATAGAGATCAATTCATGCTCATGGAGTATCTAGGTCCTGTCGTTGATGGTTGTAGGGCTGCTCTAAATGTCAGTATTGACAGAGCCAAAAATCTTCACAAAATGACAGAGGATGAATTTGAGCAACATATGAGTTCTGTATCCGATTCTTTCAGAGACCTCACTATTTGCCTAAAGACTTTAGATACTAATGATGAATATTCGGTCGTTTTCGACAGAGGAAAGGCAACAATATTTGATGAGTGTATTGAACCTGATGTTGTGATTAGTGGTGATAATAACACGTTAATTGCTATCTGTGACAGTGATCCCAAGATAATACCATATGAAGTTCTTGGGAAAGGATTGAAAATTTCCGGAAATGATATTCTGGACATTGCTGAAGGTCTCGGATTTCTCTGTTATCCATCTCTTCTTAGAGTTGCTGAATCGGGCGTTGATCCATCATCACTTCTTAGTGAAGATGCTGATTCAATCATAATGGCTACTGCGTCTGACTTAGTGGTAAAGATGATTCGCAAATGGATTGATATCTCAGTATCCATTTCTAGTGACGACGTAGACTAAAGACCATGATAGGGAAAAACTAGTTCCTTCACTCTACGAATCGATCTTTCAAGGTCTAGATTAATCTCGTCCCTTGAGAAATACATTTGCACGATCTCTTCCCTATCTCTCATGAATTCCGGTATGTCATGGTAGCCTAGTTGGGTACAGGTTTCTTTGAACTCATCTGGAATTTTATTCGGAATATCCTCATCAAGCATAAGTGCAAGAAATAATGTCCATAACCGAGCTACATTAACTGGATGGTATCCGCCACCTCCCAGAGCAAGCCAACCAAGTTTACAAATATCTGACGACATATCCAGTAGCTTCCGGATTACTGTTTCATAACCGTGTGAGGTGTATGTCAGATGTGCAAGAGGATCCATGTAATGACCATCGACTCCCAATTGTGTAACAAGCAAGTCTGGTCTAAATGACTCGAAGAGTGGGACAACCACATCATCAAACACTTTTATCAGCTCAGGTGTACCTGCTCCTGGAATTAAAGGAATATTTACTGAATAACCGATGCCCTCTGCCAAGCCTGTTTCGTGAATAAATCCAGTTCCCGGAAAAAGTGTTTTACCTGTTTGATGAACTGAAATCGTCAATACTTCATTGGACCCAAAAAATGCATTTTGAACTCCATCGCCATGATGAGCATCAAAGTCAAAATACAAGACCCTGCAGTTTTGCTTTTTTTTCAGCATATTGATTGCAATTACTATATCGTTGTATATACAAAAACCAGAAGCAGCATCTCTATGTGCATGATGAAGTCCTCCTGATATGCAAAAGGCGTTTGAGTTTCCATGCATGATTGCACGCATCGAATCTAAAGTTGCTCCAACATATCTTGCGCCAGTTTCATGTATCATGGGAAAGATAGGATTGTCCGCAGTTCCAAGTCCATATCGTGGATGGACATTGTTGTTAGTTCCGCTGTCAATGACTGCATCAATAAATTCCGGGGAGTGAAACAGCTCGAGGTCCTCACGTGTAGCCGGAGTTGGTTCAATCTCTTTTGCAAGTTCTAGCAAACCAAGTTGTTTAGATAGAAGATGGGTTAGCTTTAATCTATCTGGTTTTAGGGGGTGGTCTGTTTTAAATTCGTACTCAAGGAGCGCATCTGAATATGGATAGACAAGTTTTCCTCTCATGATTTCCACTCTTTCTTCAAGACACTGCATTCCCCTTTCTAAGTATGTGGTTTTAGAAAATGTACTCTTATCTGCTTCTTTTTCAAAATGATTCAATTGTACTTGACGGTTTTTTTAGGAGAGATCCTAAAAGATTCAGTTCCTCTTTTCCATTATTCACCTTCTTCTTCATCGGACTCGTCCCAGATTGATACAGCAGACCACACAGCTTATGTTTTATCCACTTCCTTTGCTCACGAGTGCTCATTCGAAGAACTTACTTAATCCTCGTGAGAATATAGCTTTTGCTTCATCAAGAGGTACGACGAACTTACCAAAATTAGCGAGAGGTTCCGATGTGGTAAGTCCTAATTCGCATGAGGCCAATTCGTGCTTGTCGAGTATGTTTAGAAACTCTTTTTGATTACTTTCAGTCACTTCTGCAATATATCTCGAGGATGTTTCGGAGAAGAGTGATTGGGCTAGGCTATTTACAGTTCCGGGAAGATAATCTATATTCAACTTGAATCCATACTCACTATTCATAACCATCTTCATGAGTGCAGTAGCTAGTCCACCCCGACCAACATTGTTACAAGACCGAATAAGTCCCCGTTCATGCGCTTCAAGAATAGCGGTCATAGCGCGTTTCTCCCAACTTGGTTGATATTTCGGTGGTTCTCCTTTCACCTCACCAAGGGTTACTCTCTGATACTCGCTCCCATTCAACTCAGGAAAGGTTTCTCCAACTAAGAATATGTTCGCCCATGGTGTGACCAGATTTCGTTTGACTGGTGTAAAGCCGCGGTTGAAAATACCCCCAATCATTATCTGAGGAGTAGGATTGATTCTTTTACTCTGTCCAGTATTGACTGACTCGTTATAGAGAGAAACATTGCCAGCAATAATGGGAAGTTCAAAGTCATGAGAAAATCTTCCAAGTCCTCTTACAGATTCAACAAACTGAGCATACGACTCAGGTCTTTCAGGGTTGCCAAAATTTAAGCAATTAGCGATGAAAATCGGTTTTGCTCCCATTGATACTATATTCCTCAGCGACTCTGCTGCAGAATTTGCAGTTCCTGTTTGAGGGTTTAGTTTACACCAGAATGAATTGCAATCACTAGTGAAAGCAAGTAATCTACCATTTGGGAACTCCAAAACTCCGGCATTTTGTCCCAAGTCAACTACAGTACTTGCTTGAACATGTTGATCATACTGACTGTATACCCATTCTCGACTGCATATATTGATTGATTCAAGAAGACTTAGTACTGATGCCCTATAATCTTCGGGCTCTTTAAACCAACTAAGAGAATCGGTTTGGGCAGGTATTTTTGCCTCAACCCGTTCAGGAACAGGAAAGCCCTCTAGTAGCAGATTAATTGGGAGTTTAGCGACAACTTCTCCATTATATTTAGCAGTGTAATTCTTGTCATCTGTTACATATCCAATCACTGCATATGGTGAATCATTCTTTTCAAGTAATAAGATAACACGCTCCATTTTTTCAGGAGCAACTATTGCGAGCATTCTTTCTTGCGATTCGGATATGATTATCTCTGAAGGGTCCATATTATCTTCCCTGAGTGGAACTTTCTCAAGGTCTATTTCAACTCCCGTTCCTCCTGCTCTTGCTAGTTCTCCAGCAGCAGATGCTATTCCACCTCCGCCTACATCTTGAAGACCTTCAAGGAGTTCTTCGTCAACGAGTTCAGATAATGTATCGATTAGCACTTTCTTTGCGAGAGGATCTCCGATTTGTATTGCACTTCTGTCTTTTTCTTCTTCATCAACAAAAGGTTCTGATGCAAAGCTGGCTCCTCCTACACCATCATGACCAGTTGTTGAACCAAATAAAACAAGCTGATGTCCCGGAGTTTTGGCACTACTTCGGATAACTTTCTTCGGTGTCACATAACCAATAGATACGACATTAACCAAGCAATTATCATCATATGATTCATCGAACTCAATTTCACCAC
>JBHLQJ010000174.1:5953-6365 GCA_048884945.1 Candidatus Thorarchaeota archaeon
GGAATCCCAACGCCATTTCCATAATCAGAAATTCCCCTAACGACTTTCTCTAGGAGGGATACATTATGAGGTTTCTCAAGGTTTCCAAACCTAAGGCAATTCATGAGGCCTATAGCTTTGCATCCTTGTGAAATGACATCTCTAATTATACCACCTACACCGGTTGCGGCGCCATTATATGGATCGATTTGGCTTGGATGGTTGTGAGATTCCATTGACACGCCTATGTAATATCCACTCCCGATATCAACAAGTCCAGCGCCTTCTCCAATTCCAAGAACGACATTTTCTCCCCCTGTTTTGAATAAGTAGAACCATCTTTTGCTGCTTTTGTAACTGCAGTGTTCGGACCAGAGAACATCAAGCATTCTTAACTCAGTCTCAGTGGGTTCCCGACCCATGACTTTTGTTG
>JBHLQJ010000175.1:0-6336 GCA_048884945.1 Candidatus Thorarchaeota archaeon
GATAGTCCATCATGTACACATTAGTATCATTACCTGTTAGACTGAGGAAAAAGAAAACAGCTATCACAACCACCAAAGAAAAGATTTGGAAAACAAATCCAAATTGAAGTAATTTTGAGTTTCTGAGGTAGTCTCTGAATGAAATGGATTGTTCCTTCACCATAACGGCACACCCCAAAGTATGGCTTCAGCAAGAAGCAAGGAAATTCCAGATGCAAACATAAGTCCAATCACAATGACAGCCTCAGGCCACTTATACCGTTTTGTCCATCTTACATCTAGCAAGAAAAATGGAATGAAAAGAAGAACTACACTTACGACCATTATTATTAGATTCGGAGGCTGGATGTATTTTCTTGCGCCATCAAGAATCATGAAGATCGCAAGAATAACCACTGGAGGGTGCATTGTAGTTCGTTCTATCAAGACCCAATTTCTGTTCTTTGTCCAATATGTCTGAGACTTGAATCTCCTATAGAAGTTAATATCCCAAATCGAGGTCACAACTAAGATTGGAAAGGCAACCATCACCATTATGTTCAAAGGATATGCATCAAGACCAAAACCAAGAGCTAAGCACGTATAGTAGGAGAAGAATCGGCTGAAGTATCTGCGTCGAAATTGGAGTTCATCGATCAATTTAATCTCCACTAACCAGAGTCGAAAAATAAGAAACAAAATACCAAATGCAACGATTGATACAATGATTTCCATTTCTTCAACCCTCAAATCGTCAATTGATTATGGCAATTTATTCAGATTGGGAAATCATTTAAAGGTAGAAACCTTATTTCAGCTTAACGAAAGAGCATCTGGCGGCAAATTATGTAAAAAAAGGCCGCCAGAATCTTGAGTTTTCAGTGATAGATTATGCACCGGACCAGCCTAATTTTAATTGATCCTCTATCACAGGAATGTGTTGTTTGTGTGAGTTCCTATTCCTATTTCTAGGTCCTCTGGAATTGTTGTGTCGGCCCACTTTCTCACCTCCCTCTCAACTGGGAATCGAATGTAAAATCACTGGAGTCAATCACAATGATATTACTCAAAAGAGAAATAGAAGTGGGCGAGCATCCTTTCTTCCAGAATAGAACTCTACGGATGTTTTGTCTGACCTTTTGCATGAGTAGTATCATGTTGTCTACATTCGCCTTGAAAATTGAGATGCGTAAATTTGGTATTAAATATTGAGTGATTCTGAAAATACCATATATTGAAGTTCTAGACTTTTTTAATGAGTTATCGTTGAAAAATATCATATTTTTTAAAGTCACTTTGCTGTAAAGCCGCCATCAACAGGAATGGTTGCACCATTTATGAAGGATGAGTCATCAGATGCTAGGAACAATGCAGTCTGGGCTACTTCATCAGGGTAACCAAATCTACCAAGTGAATAGTTCTTCAACCTTCTCGCTCGAACCTCAGAGGGCTCACCCTGAAACATAATGACTCTTTCAAGCATCGGTGTTTCAATAGCTCCTGGGCAAATGCAATTGACACGGATATTATATTGCCCAAAATCTGTAGCAAGAGCTTTTGTCAAGGCAATAATCCCTCCTTTTGCAGCAGAATATGCTGGAGAGAATGATCCGACTAATCCAGCAACTGATGAATTGTTAATAATGGAACCTCTTCCTTTCTCTTTCATTTGCTGGATAGCATGTTTACAGGAAAAGAATACAGATTTTAGATTTACACTTATGTTCCTATTCCAGTCCTCTTCTGATGTATCCAAGAGACCTTTTGCAACTTCAATACCAGCATTATTGAATACGACATCGACTCCACCCATTTCTCTAGCAATTTCATAGATTGTCCTAATGTCATCTTGATTTGACACATCAGCCTTCACAAATGTCATAATTCCACCAAAAGCTTGAACTTTCTCAGTGATGGACTTGCCACCCTTTTCATCAATATCAACACCTACAATTCTTGCACCCTCTTTTGCAAAGAGGTTAGCCGTTGCGCGTCCAATACCTGCAGCCACTCCAGTAATGATTACAATCTTGCCATCCAATCGTTTCACAACTAATCGCCTCCATGTTCTAACCAAAATTCAGCTATTTCTTTGGGGGTAGCAAACCATACATCCTCCTTAGATTTCATAAGATGTATCAGTCTATCAAGCATTTTGCTTCGAGAGGGAACACCCATGATTTGTGGATGCATTGTCAGCATAAAATATAGTCCTTCTTCATAGACTGCTTCAAACTCAGCAGACCAGATTTCAAAAACTTTTTCCTGACTACTTATCCCGCTTTGATAGGTGAGTGCTGGAAACATATTGAAACCAAAATAGACCCAGTCATCTAACATCCATCGTATTGGTAGCTCTACTATCCGTTCCCCATCTGCTTCTACAATGTATGGTACATCATCATTCATCATTGTACTGTCATACATCAAGCCATGCTCAATTAAAAGCGAATATGTTTGAGGACTCAAATCAGCTGCTGGTGCACGATATCCACGAGGTTTGTACCCGGAAATTTTCTTAAGAGCATCCGAACCTTGCTGAAGTTCCGCTTTTTCCTCAGAAGGATTCAATAAAGCAGGGTTCTTGTGATGATATCCATGATGACCGAGCTCATGACCAGCATTGTGTATGTCCTTGACCGAATCTGGAAAACGGTCAGCAACTTCACCAGGCACGAAAAATCCTGCTCTCAGATTGTGACTTTTAAGAAGTTTCAATACTCGAGGTAAAGCCGCCCGTGGACCATATTCTCCAATTGAAAGAACAACGGGATTATCTCGTTCAATATTGCTCCGCCGTAGAATGTTCCTCCATGAAGTGTCAGCGTCAAAATCAAATGTCAAGCAGACTACACATTTAGCTCCATCTTTCCACTCCATTATCTGCTCACCGTCAATAGTTATGAACATCATATTGGAAAAAGTTTCCGACAAATAGACCAAGATTCTTTATGCAACAAAATAAAACGTAGAATATAATATGGAACACCTGGAGATGAATACCTTGTCTTCTAAGCTTATGACAGCGTCTGAAGCTATTTCTCAGTTTGTGTCAAAGGGAGATTGTATCTCTTTTGGTGGTTTCACAGTAAACAGGAATCCAATGGCACTCGCACATGAATTACTAAGGCAAAAGATTGGTGATCTTCATGTTGTCATGCATTCTGGAAGCCAAGCATTGGATTTGCTAATTGGGGGAGGTCTAGTTAACTTACTTGAAATCGCATATGGAGCAAATGGACGCTTTGCCAGTACATGTATTAGATTCAAAAAAGCTGTAGAAGCAGGGATAATCACAGTAGAGGATTATACGAACTATCAGATTACCCTCAGGTTCATGGCTGGTGCAATGGGTATTCCATATCTCCCGACTTTTTCTGGTCTAGGATCAGATATCGTAAAGAAATGGGGTTTCACTGAGGAATTAAGAGCCTCCAAGACATCATTACCAAAAAAGAAACTGATAGTGAGTAATGATCCATTTAGTAACAAGAATACCTTGGTTCTTGTTCCAGCAGTAAACCCTGATGTCACATTATTGCATGTTCATCAAGCATCAGAAGATGGAATTGCGAGGATTGAAGGTCTTTCTTTCGTTGATATTGACCAGGCTCGTGCATCCAAGCATGTTATTATCTCATGCGAAGATTTAGTCGCCTCTAAGGAACTACGTCGAGAACCATGGCGAAATTGCTTTCCACATACCATTGTAGACGCGGTTGTGCATCAACCATTTGGAGCTCACCCTACTGCGTGCTATCTTCGTTATGATTATGATGCGAAGCATCTCGATATGTACAAAGATATTGCTGAGAATGATGCTGAATTTTCAGAGTATTTGGAAACTCATGTGTTTGGAGTTTCTGATTTCGACGAGTATCTTGATATTATTGGCAAAGAGAGACTGGAGGATATTCGAGCATCGCCTGAGTTTGGCTATAGGCAAAGGAGGTGAATACATGAGTTCAGAATATTCAAGTATGGAGATGATGGCAATCGCTTTGTCTCGTAGAATTAAAAATGGTGATGTTGTCTTCTGCGGCACTGGACTTCCGATGCTTGCAGCGGTTGCAGCGAAATTGATACATGCTCCAAAATGCATCATCTTCTTTGAAACAGGTGCAATGGATCCGACTCTTCTAGAAGTTCCACTCACAGTCGCAGACCCTCGCGTTATGTATAATGCGTCTCATATTGGGAACCTTGCTGATGCTTTCTCATATATGCAGAATCAAATTACAGGTAAATCGGTTGTTGGTATTCTTTCTGGAGCACAGATTGACATCTATGGTAATCTTAATAGTTCCATGATTTGTGATAATGAAAACTTACGAATACGCCTTCCTGGTAGTGGAGGAGCATGTGATGTAGCAACCTGTGTGAATAAGACATTCATATTCATGAAACATGAAACAAGACGATTTGTAGAGAAGCTAGACTATCTAACTAGTCCGGGTTGGCTTTCAGGGGGAACTTCTAGGAAAGAAGCTGGTATTAGAGGAGGTGGTCCTGAATGCGTTATCACCTCGCTGGGAGTATTAAGATTTGAAGATGATAGCAAGAAGATGATTCTGGAGAGCTATTATGAATTTACTTCACCCGACGAAATCAGAAACAATACTGGCTTTCTTGTAAGGACTTCTCAAGCTAGATTGGAAAACCCTCCTACTTCAAAGGAGTTAGAAGTACTCAGAGAAAAAGTTGACCCATTAAATCTTATTCTACAGTGATGATGTACATTCTTTGATTTAATTGTAAAATTTGTGTTCACAAAATAGATATAGTGGAATCTTCTTGTACATAAATCGAGAAGTGTGTTCATGAAGGGAAGTCCAAACCCCGAGGTGGATAAAAACCAAGAAATTAGAGGAAATCGAACTCGTGTTCATTTGCACACTACAATATCCGCAACAACGAAAGATACGTTGAATGAAATCAGTGGGGAATCAGGTCGTATCAATGATGCTCTTGAAGAAGCTGTAAGATACTATGCGAGGAGAAAAGATTATCCGGATTGTGAATCCTGCGTTGCACAAGAAACATCAAAGTTGCTTTCTTCTCTTGTCACAACTGCGGAGATGGGGCTGACGAGTTCAGAATTCCTCGAAGCTTTTGTTAACCTTGGGCATACGAACCAACCTTCAAACGAGTTCATTGAAGCCATCTCAAAAATAGGTATTCAGCAGACAAAACTTCTTCGTGGACTAGGAGTAATTGAGAGCGATACTTGGAAGAACACCTATGATGCTTTTGCAGAGCATATCAAGCTGCTTGAAAAAATGGGTATACTGAGGTCTGCAGAATTTTTCCCAGAAAGAAAAACAATTCTTGCGACAGTGAAAATGTTACGAACTACTCCAGAGATTATAATCCTGTTTCTTCTTTCTAGTTGGGATGAGGCGGGATACACAGTTGATGTTGAGATAATTGCAGCGAACAAAATCAGCATTCACTGGTTGGACAGTAAGGATTTCCAATCAAAGAGAGAGTATCGGAATCAGAGAATCTTTGGTGCATGGAAAGAACGGAGGGAAGAATTTCTCATGAAGTCAGGCAGAGCAGGAAATGCTACGCTATCCTCACCCCTCTTGGATTGGTTGATAAACCACACAATCAATGATCCAATCAGTGAAAAAACACTCATTAGTATACGAAATGTTGGACCTCACGATGTTTCATCTACTCAGGATAAAGAATCAACTTTATTGGAACATGTACAGAAAGCAGCATTGAACATTACTTCTACTGGACTTCTAGAACGATGTGAGGTGAAGTTGGATGGCGATTTGGTTAGAGTTCAAATTGGCGCAAGAACACCATCGTTCAAAGATTTCGCAATCAAGCTTATAGTAAACCTAGTCGCCCTCGATGGTATCGAAGAAATATCTCGGGAAGATGGAGAGTCCACTGCAGTACTGCATTTCGGGCGCAGATTATGGGTATGAGCCTAGATCATCCTCAAGACAATTAGTACAGGAACTCAATACCGAAATCAGTGACTTCTTTCTTCACTCTGTTGTAGATATCAAAGCACTCTTGTGATGGTTCACCAGTCTTGAGATTACAACATTCTTGGAAACGTTTTCCTTTTGGTGGGTACGGAATTTTGTCCTTGAATTTTGATGCAATCGTCTTCACAATCTCATTTGCGTCTGTTCTTTTCAGACCTGCTGATGCATAGGCAACCTCTGATGCGAACATTGGTTCAATCGGTGTCAGATAGTCAAAATACTTGCCTTTCGCAACGCCACCAGTTTCGATTGAGGCTCCTGACGATACAGCCGCGATGAACTCAGCGGCGAATTCTTGAAGAACCATCTCTGTGCAAGGACCTGCTGCAGTATAATTATAGTATAG
>JBHLQJ010000176.1:0-6309 GCA_048884945.1 Candidatus Thorarchaeota archaeon
GGTTCTGTGATCCATCCTCTCACATCTACTTCAGCGTCCCTAAATTTTGTGAAATTCAGATGTTCAGCCACGTAGACATGGTCATAATCGCCCTCTTGTGTACCATTGCAGCTCTTATACGTGAGGGGATGTGACTTCTCTAACCGTCGCATGTTGTATTTTTTGCACTCCTCATCATCCCACTTTTGAAGCTCGATTTCAGCATCAATACTCCTCCCATAAGGATGATTCATACCCATGGTTTGAAGGTCTCCAAGAAAGATGTAATTCACTTTAGCATCTCCCTGTTCCCATGCAAGTTTATCTAAGCGTCCACGATACTTGAACGCTCTCAACATCATCTCATGACGAAGCCCCATTCCCTGAATGGTTGATGTACTGTCTATATTCATGAAGAGCATAGGATAGAGACTTCCTTCGTGAATTACAGTTACCAAAAGACCGGGACTAACATTGGTGGTTCCGGAAGTGAATTCAAGCTTTTGAGTTATGAAGGAATCAAGAGAATTCCTAACACCAACAAGGATCTCCTGAGATCGTTTTCCCTCAGTTATATGAAATGAATACCCAGGTAATTGCTTAACTATCTCGGAAAAAACATCTTTTCCTAACACTTCATACAAAGCTATGATGTCTGCATCTTGTTTCCGAAGAAAACTAACTGCTCTGTCAGCTCGTGCTTGCGGGGATTTGAAATGTTTTACATTCCAAGAAGCCACCGAAAAAGCTTTTGTCAAGTAATCACTCCTCCACATTTCATTGATGATAGTTACATAATGTAAACTTATCATTATATATTACATTAATTCATAATAATTCTAATGATTACTTGATGTTTATAATCGTACATTGAAGTTACTTTTTGTAATTAAACTATTACACATTGTAATCAATACCTAATATTTTCATTAATTATTTGATTATTCTGCCATGGAACAAAATAGAGAGGTTAAGAGGTGCTGCTATGGAAACACATAGGCTTCTACCCAATCAACAGACAAGACTGTTCACAAGATTCATATGTAGCATATGAGGGGAAGCACACCCGTTGGCTATGTGGGAAGTACTAAAGCTCGTCTTTCAAATTATTGGCGGACTTGCCCTCTTTATGTATGGTGTGACACTGCTTCGAGAAACACTTGGGAAAATATCCGGTCGGAGAGTCGTGCGAATCCTAGAGAAGGTAAGTAATAATCGAGTCAAAGGGTTGGCTGCAGGGACTGCTGCAACTGTTATGACGCAGAGTTCAAGTATCACTGTCCTTACCTTGATAGGTTTTGTTAATGCAGGTATGATGACATTCAGGCAGTCTGTCAATGTAATGCTGGGATCTGAGATAGGAACAACAGTTACTGCTCAGCTTGTTTCGTTTGATATTGGCATGGCTTTTTGGCCACTTGTCGCAATCGGATTCTTCCTCAGAATGTTCTCAAAGAACGAGAGAGTGCAATTAATTGGTACTGTAACATTCAGTTTGGGACTGTTATTTCTGGCAATGGATTTTATGAAACAGGGAGCCGAACCATTAACCAATGATTATCCTTTCTTTAGAAATCTCATCAATGAATATGGTGCAATTCCAATAATTGGCATTCTCATCGGTGCACTCATTGCTGGTATAACTCAGAGTAGTTCTGCGACAACAAGTTTAGTCATTGCTATGAGTGGAGCTGGAGCAATTGATCTTGGACCCGGTATAGCACTAGTAATGGGTGCGAATATTGGTACATGTTTCTTAGAGCTCTTTGCAGGAATCGGAGCAACTTCACCAGCAAAACGTACAGCAATAGCGCAAGCGATGATCAATGTGATAGGTGTAGTGCTCTTTCTTCCGTTTTTGGCTCCATTTTCAGATCTTGTAGGACATACCGATGCAGACCCTCGCCGTCAGATTGCCAATGCACACACAATATTCAATGTGATTGTGAGCTTCATATTCATTCCACTTGTAGGTTTACTAGTTCGATTTTGTGAGAAACTAATTCCTGACAAAGAAGGAGAAATAATTGGGAAGCATTTCTTTGATGAGGAGATGCTCAATCTACCACAAGCTGCACTTCTTGAGTCTGAGCGGGAAATATTCAGAACTGCAGAAAAGACCATCGAGATGATAAGTCTCAGTAAGACTGCCCTGCTCAAGAAAGACCTTGAGGATGCTAGAAAGGTCATAAACCTTGAAGAAGATGTTGATGAGAGATGCAGAAGTACTGAAGATTTCATTGATAAAATCAGAGAAGAGGATCTTAACAAGGAAGATATAATCTGGAGAATAAAATTACTGGCAATTCTTACTGATATTGAACGTGTAGGGGACCTTGCTTCAAACATTGCTGAATTTGTACTTGATAAATTAAAAGATGGCATCACATTTTCAAGAGAGGGCACTAGTGATATTACAGAGATGTTTGACCTTGTTGAGGACACCTATTCAACAGCAATTAATGCACTGGAGACAAGGAATAAAGATCGAGCTAAAGTTGCGGAGAGACTTGAAGACCAAGTCGATGTGCTCGAAAGGAAACTGAAAGCAGCACATATAGAGCGCGTTAGGAAAGGGATCTGTGACCCTCAAGCAGATGCTGTCTTTATCGAAACTCTGAGAAACCTTGAGAGGATTGGAGACCACGCAGATAACATAGCCTATGATGTGATTACGGACACATGATGAAATTCATTCGCTAGCTTCACGATGCTGCTCCGATTTCTTATGTTCATGACCAACGATGCCAGCTTGAGTCATACGTTTAGGTGAAAGCAAGACATCTAGCCAATCTGCATCCAAGAGACCTTCTTCTAGGATAATCTCGCGGATTGGTCGTCCTGTTTCTAATGCTTTTTTCGCCACTCGTGATGTTGCTTTGTATCCTAACACTGGATTGAGGGCAGTCACAAGACCTACGCTTCTGTGAACAATGTCCAGCCCAGGAGGGTTTGGTCTTATGCCCTTGATACATTTCTCAGCAAATATCGGTATTGCATTCTTCAGAACTTTCAGAGCTTGGAAGAAGTTGTAAGCGATTATAGGCTCATAGGCATTTAGCTCTAATTGTCCTGCCTGTGCAGCCATCGTAATCACGACATCATGCCCAATCACCTGATATGCTACCTGCAAAACCATTTCTGGAATCACAGGGTTTACTTTACCGGGCATTATTGAAGAGCCAGGTTGCACAGGAGGAAGGATTATCTCATGAAATCCTCCGATGGGGCCTGAAGAAAGGAGAATGAGGTCTCCTGCAATTTTAGAGAGATTCGTTGCAATTACTCTAAGTAGTCCTGATGCATGAACGAACTCATCAGCATTCTGAGTGTCGTCAACAAGATTCTCAGATGTTGTCAGTTCTTCGATACCTGTTACTTTGCGAAGATGATTCTCTGCGAGTTCGATGTACTCAGGATCAGCATTTAGGGAAGTTCCTATTGCAGTGGCACCGATATTATGTGTTTTTAGAATATCAATAGCCCACACTATTCTCTGGAGGTCTCTCTTCAACGCGCCAGACCAAGCTCCAAACTCTTGTCCAAGGGTGATTGGGACTGCATCCTGCATCTCAGTTCGACCTAGCTTCAATATGTCCTTGAACTCGTCTGATTTTTCATCGAGCGCTTCTATCAGACCTCGAAGATTAGTTGAGAGGTCTCGAAGACCATAGATGGTTGCGATTTTGATTGCTGTGGGATAAACATCATTTGTCGATTGAGAGAGATTAACATGGTCAAGTGCAGAAATTGGACTCATGGTGTTTCTAGGCTCTCCAAGTATCTCATTTGCTCTAGAAGCAATAACTTCGTTCACACACATATTCGTGGATGTTCCAGCACCGCCTTGAAGCATATCAACTACAAATTGTTCCTCAAGTTTTCCGGAGATGATTTCATCACAAGCCTGGATGATTGCTTCTGCATACTCATCAATAATATGACCAAGGTCATGGTTTGCAAGAGTGCACGCTTTCTTGACCATCGTCATTGATTGAATTAGCGTTGAGTAATTGAATAAACGAACAAGAGAAACACCAAAATTTTCTTGAGCACGAAGTGTTTGTATTCCCCAATAGGCGTCTTTTGGAATCTGTCTTGTGCCCAAAAGATCTGTCTCTTCTCGAAACTGTTGTTCTTCTTGACTCATTGGAACCTCACCACAATTGTATTTTACTTTCATTCAATTAATAACTATTAGAAGCCGGCAGCTTGCCCGTCCTTACGATGGTCAGACCCTGCAATCCAGACATCATTAAGTCTCAAAATAGCCTGACCTCCGCCAAAAGTGGAGGTTGTTTCATGAAGTAGGACATGACCAAGATTTCGAAGTTCATTTTGTACCTGAGGAGGTATCCCATTTTCAAATGCCACCTTATTCGTTGTGTGTTCATGATTGAATCTTGGAAAATCCAAAGCTTCCTGCGGATACATCCCATAGTCAACCACATTACTAACAAATTGACCATGGGCTTGAGCCTGATGTGCACCACCCATAATTCCAAACATACCCATCAGATTCTTGTCTCTGTAAAGCGCACCAGGGATAATTGTATGGAATGGCAATTTCCTAGGAGCATAGCAGTTCGGATGCTCAGGGTCAAGAGAGAACAAATGACCTCGATTCTGTAATTTTATTCCGGTGCCAGGAGCTACAAGACCACTGCCCATACTCATATAGAGACTGTTGATGAAGGAAACTGCATTCCCCGCTCCATCAGCGGTGGCAAGGTAGACAGTGTCATGACCTAATATGAGTCCAGGAGCATAGATGCTCATTGCATTACTCTTATCGATTGTTTTTGCACGTTCCTGCGCATATGATTTTGACAGGAGTTTCTGTAAGGGTATTAGATAGAATTCAGGATCCGCATTATGTTGATGCAGATCAGCATAGGCTAGTTTTTTTGCTTCAATCATCAAATGGTATCTCTCTGCACTAAGGGGAGATAGTTTCGCTAAGTCAAATGTTTCCATTATATTCAACATAGAGAGAGCAGCAAATCCCTGTCCATTTGGTGGATGTTCAAAAACATCCACGCCACGATATGAAACTGAGATAGGAGTAGTTTCTATGGTCTTGTGCGCAGCTAGATCTTCCATTGTCAGAAATCCACCATTCTTTTGAACGGTGTCAATAATTGACTCAGCAATCTTCCCCGAATAGAACGCTGGTGGCCCTTCTTCAACGACCCTCTCAAATGTATTTGCCAGGTCTTGATTCTTCATAGTTTGTCCTATTTTCGGAGCTTCCCCGTTTGGAGCATATATCTCACGTGCAGCATCATTCCTTAGATTTCCAAGTATTCCTCTCCAAGTTTGAGCTATAAACGGAGAAACTGGAAATCCATTGCGTGCGTAATGAATTGCAGGGTTGAGAATATCTTTCATCTCTAGAACACCATGTTTCTCAATGATATGGTACCAAAGATGAAGCGCTCCTGGAACCGTAACAGGCGGACCACCACGCATTGGTATGCTGGTCCAGCCCAGATCAAGCAGGTCTTCAATAGAAGCAAGTGATCCAGAATGACCAGAACCATTATAGCTTAGAGGACTAGATTTACCAGATAGATGAATGAGAGCGAAAGCATCCCCACCACAACCAGTACTGAAAGGCTCAACCACATCAAGCACAGCAGCTGTAGCTACTGCAGCGTCAATGGCATTTCCACCTTTTCGTATGATTTCCAAGCCTGCTTGTGTTGCAAGAGGTTGAGACGATGCAACCATTCCATTGCGTGCAATTATATTTGATCGACCAGTGGGTATTACTCTATACATTTCATCTACTCCAGTATAGCTCATTCCGTTTCAAGAGGGAAATCATGAGATTTCCAGACCTTCATTCCATCTAAGCTTACAGTGATGTTATCGAAACCTTGACGCTTCAGAATGCTAGCTGCGGTTGTGCTCCTGTAACCGCTGTGGCAGAAGGTTGTGATTGGACCATCAATCTTGAGATTCTTTGCATTCTCTTCAAGTCTGGTGAGAGGAATGGAAAGAGAGTCTTCAATGTGTTCTTCATCAAACTCATGTGGTTCCCTAACATCTATCACTTTCACTTCACGTCGTGTTTGCTTCGATCCAAACTGCTCCAAGTACAAATCCTCAATGCAGCCGGTTTCGCGACCACTCGCAATCCATTGCTCAAGACCATTTTTTAGGTATCCAACGATATTATTGAATCCAATACGCTGAAGCATATTTGATGCCAATAAGAGATCATCATGGTCATTCCTCAGGATGATAGAGAATGTTTGGTGATGACGTAAAGCCAATCCTACTAATCGACCCATATTCGTTATAGCCAAACTTATTGAATTTGGT
>JBHLQJ010000177.1:0-6252 GCA_048884945.1 Candidatus Thorarchaeota archaeon
TCTCGACAGAACAATACCTGACCTATATCTTCAATCTCTCCTGTCATAATGACACTCTTGGAGAGCTCTCTATTGGATATTATGATTTTTTGGGCACAGAGAACCTTGTAGAAATCTTTATCACCGATTCTCATGCGGAAGGCGAAGTGACACCTTTTGGGTTGTCAAAAGTATGCCCCAGTAGCTTAGACCGGTTAGATCGCCTCCTTGGTAAGAGAAATCTACCTTGCGTTCTTTTCGACTATGAGGAGGCCGCGGGTTCAAATCCCGCCTGGGGCTCCACTTATTGTTTCTCTCTCGAATCGATTTCAAAGTAGATATATCGTGGTATGTTTAGAACACAACTATGCCTGGAAAAAAGTCGTTCACATTTGATGAGGCGAAGGAAATAGGAGAAAAGCTTGGTATTAAGTGGAACAGGTTTGATGTAGAACAATTTAGAATGGGCATGGATGTTGAACTTGAACATGGTAGAAGGGATAAAGAAACAAATGTTACAGACGACGATTCATTGACAACCGGTAAGATCGCTCTAGCTCATCTAAATGAATTTCCTGATTACTATGATAGATTAGATAAATTAGAGGAAGAAGCAAAGGCATTTTGGAAGAGTAGAACTTGACCTATTAGTGGACATAATCTTTGAGGTTTCAAATCTCGCCCGGGGCTCCACTTTTCCTATTATCATAATTCTATTGATTGTTGCTACAGCGTCTGGACTCTAGAAAGCATCAGAATCTGATATAGATAGTCAGTAACTAGAAATGCTATCCAAGCTAAAAAGAATGCAACAGGCATTGGTGGAACACACATTGAACATGGGTCGTAATTCGCGACGGAAAACGAGTATTGCACTGTTACAATTGGTAGCCAAAGAAATCCTATTCCAATGATTTTCTTTCTGAGTGAGTATACTGACTCTGTTCCGACATGTATACCTAACTGGAAGGTTATTCGAAACACGAAATAAGCCATAATAATCCAGAGTGTAAACATTATTACTCCCACTCACCAAATCTGTTACTTCGCTTATTCCCTATTTAGCTTGTTGAATCCCGCCTGGGGCTTCACTCCTTCCTATTTATTCACTCATCTTTTCTATTTTGAAGATGACTGGTCTTATTCCATCACCACACGGCTGGTAAGTTACGCCCAGTTCGGGATAGTCGTAATCCCCACCATAATAATATGTCACCAGAGTGGGATAGAGATCCTGCCAAGCTTGGCCACAGAAATTTTTCGGTCTATCGAGATGGTTGTCCATGATGAACTCCTCTCCCACTTTGTAGCTACATGATTGTATCGCCTTACCATCTCGTAATATCTTGTGTCCGAATACTTCCTCTGGTGTGAAGGTCTTAATAACTGTGATTTTGAGTTTAGTTGTCATATTTGTCAACTCAAGATATCTGAATCATTAAATTTAGACTCCAAGTAACTATATGACTTGTTTACAGCGCAACTCCCTTGAAGATCAAACCTTCTCTCAACCCTTGATATTACAAGAAATGTCTGTACCATGGATTGAGATTTCACATCTCGCTAAGGGCTCCATTTTCTCAAACTACTAATCGAACATCTACCTGAATTACTCTTAAACCATCATAACTAGCAAAGTCTATCAAGAATTTTAGGCAAAAGATAATGAAAACATCAAATTGAGGAAAAATCATTGAATGAGGCTGAAAAGCCTTCTGGTGTCAAAAATGCCACTATCTTAATGGTTCTAGTAGGGCTTTTACTAATCTATACTGGTATTCAGATATATTACTTCGCAATAACAGACCCATATACTTTCCATCCTCTTTTTGGAATCTTCGTGATAGCTTTTGGAATAATATCTCTTTGTGCAAGCCTACCTGTATGGCTACAGAAATCCTGGGCTAAAGCAACAGTGACTGGTATCGGTATTGTTATTTGTGGAACTTTTGTCATATTTGGATACTACCTAGTAATCGTGTTTTTTGCACTATGGTATTGGGCTGTGATAGACTATATTCGAACTAGTCGAATACCTCAACATTCTGATTGGGACGATAATTAGAATACGACTCAAATCCCTATTTGGTCACACCTTTTCTATTGATCATTATTGAACTCAGCAACCAGATAGGAGAGGTCATCACATTCCAATCGAAGTCGATCATCTGATCGTATCTTTCTAAGTGATGATATGACAAGATGCCCTCCAATCAAGAAAAGCAGTATTATCCCGACGATGAGTCCTATGATGAGGACTAGAACATGACTGACGGAGTAATAATTCGATGTAGCAATTAGGATGGTCAAAAGAGACAGTGATATTGTCAGGATACCTATTCCCGTGCGAAGTTCTGCTAAATGGGTTCTTTTCTCTGCATCAATCGTTCGAATAAAAGCCAGCGATGTCCTGAGATTACTCTGACGTGTGTGCTCATCAAGGTCGTGTGTATCTGTTGTCAATTTATCACTTCATCAATCGTCGAGCAGAAGGTCTTTAGGTTTCAATCTTTGTCCATGTTGTCGACGTCGACTAAACAAACGAGCAGCCTCTTCCGGACCTACCAGTTCTGAAACTCTTTTAAAAGCCTCAGGATCATCTTCTCTATCTAGCCATTTTTCAATCTCTTTAGCTACTGAAGGAGCCAAATCCTTTGCTAGCTTTTTCTTTCGACCTTTTCTATCCAAGTCGAAATCGTCAGGTCCAAGCAGACTCATGTTACTCATATTTGAATACCCCCCCAGCTGTTAAGACCTTATTCATGCCTGAAAACTCATGTTATCTCATGAATGATTGAGGTGATAAGAGAAAAGAAGAGGTTTCTATTTAGTCCGTAAAGGTGTCCACTGTGTCAAAGACTACTCCTAGCAACTTACCATGGTGGAAAAAGACCACCGTGTATCAGATTTATCCTCGAAGCTTCAAGGATACCACTGGAAATGGAATTGGAGATATTCCTGGTATTATCTCGAAGTTAGATTATCTACAGAATCTAGGTGTGGGCACAATCTGGTTCTCTCCTTTCTTTTCAAGTCCTCAAGCAGATTTTGGTTACGACATCAGTGACTTTCGAAATCTTGCACCTGAATATGGGACAATGTCTGACTGTGAAAAACTAATTCAAGAGATTCATGATCGAGAGATGTATGTTGTTTTTGATCTAGTTCTCAATCACACTAGTGAGAAACATCCGTGGTTCCTCGAATCAAGATCAAGCAAAGATAATCCAAAACGAGATTGGTACATCTGGTGTGATGGGAAAAAATCAGGAGGCAAGAAACCTCCAAACAACTGGAAAGCGATTGTAGGTGGTTCTGGATGGCATTATGACAAACAAACCGACCAGTGGTATTGGGCACAGTTTCTCCCCGCTCAACCAGACCTCAACTATCGTAATCCTGAAGTGAAGCAAGAGATGTTTGATACAATTCGTTTCTGGCTTGACAAAGGAGTAGATGGTTTTCGTTTGGACATAATCAATACCGTGTTTGAAGACGAAGCACTGCAAAACAATCCTTTTGCCTTGAAGATGTTTCCGTCAGAGAACGATGACAAGAGCTTTTTCCAAAACAAGATCCACACTATCAATCATCCTGATAATTTCGATTTTGTGAAGGAACTCAGGAGTGTGATAGATAAATACTCAGACCCTGAACGATTTCTAGTCGGAGAGATAACAGCCTCCCTTGAAATGCTCAAAAAGTATTGTGGCGACATAAGGAACGAAGATGAAACTAATGGTCTCCACATGACATTCCAATTCCAGTCACTGGATGTGAAACTTGATTCTGAGCAACTTCGAAGTCTAATCAGTAGGTATGAACAGGTCTTTCCTGAACCCTACACTCCTACTTGGGTGTTCTCAAACCATGACCAAGTACGAAGAATCACCAAACTAGGAAACAATCAAGATAAAGGCAAGCTCAATGCGATGCTACAGTTAACAGCGAGAGGGGTCCCTTTCATCTATTATGGCGAAGAGATTGGAATTTCAAATCACAGACTTCCCCTGAAGACTGCACTAGACCCTATTGGTCAAAAATACAGCTGGCTTCCTCAGTTTCTCGTCAACCTTATCACAAGAGATGGCTCTATTTCACTCAATCGTGATAACTGCAGGACTCCAATGCAATGGGATGCCTCCCTCAATGCTGGTTTCTGCCCAGAGGAAGTGAAACCATGGCTGCCCATTAGTCCCGGACATGAAACACTCAATGTTGACTCCGAAGAGTCCGATTCCAATTCTCTCTTGAATTGTTACAAATCACTTCTACAACTTCGCAAAAACATACCTGCTCTCCACTCTGGCTCATTGCATCTCTTACCTTCATCCCTCTTTGGGAATCTTCTCTCCTACCAACGGGTAGTCAGTGAACAGGTAGTCCAAATCTGGATGAACCTCTCAAAAAAACCAGCGCAGACCAGAGAAATAACCACAAAATCAAGGCTACTATTCTCTACTATAGCTGACACATCTCCAATCAAAGATTCTACTCTCCATCTTGAACCTTACCAAGGCGTAATCTTCGAAATCTCTAGTTGATGCCAACGCTATTCTTATAACCGTAACTGGGTGCACAGACAACCGAAAGGGTCGGTGGTCTAGCTTGGCTATGATTCTTGGTTTGGGTCATGTGGACTAATGTCTGCTTGCAAGACTCCAAGGGATCCCCGGTTCAAATCCGGGCCGGCCCACCACTATCTCTTCTGCTTTCCATAATTATGACCTGTTTCTATTTATTAACGAATTATCACATCGTCAATAGTCGAAATCCTTATGTTCAAAACACTAGAAACTTCGTTCAATGTCGTATCAATCGTCCGTCCGGGAGCGTCTTGCTCGTCGCATTGCTGGTGAAATTACTTTATCAGAACACCCCGGGCAGACCATGAGGATCTGGAGAGAACGATTCAGATTACCACAGATACTTCTTGCAGACTATCTTGATATCAGTCCAAGTGTGATCAGTGATTATGAATCTGGACGAAGAAAATCTCCAGGTACTTCAACGATACAACGCTTTGTCATGGCATTGATTACACTAGATGAACGAAATGGTGGTCAAGTCGTTGCTGCATTTGTCCGACTCATGGACGTTAGTCTTGTTGATCTCAATATTGTCTTAGCGATGAGTGACTTTTCCTCTCCTCTCACAGCAAAAGAGTTCTGCCAACGTCTGAAATGTGTTGTAAAAACAGGAGAAAAACTTCTTGACAGAGAAATTTATGGTTATACTCTGGTTGATGTAGAAAGAGCAGTGAAAGAGCTGAGTAGCGACGCATTCCTGAAACTTTTCGGGGCTACAACAGAGAGGTGTCTATTATTCACCAATGTAAATACGGGTCGAGCTCCAATGATTGCTATCAAGTCACAAGAGTTCAAGCCATCTCTCGTTATCCTTCATGGTGTTTCCGAAGTTGATAGGCTAGCATTGGATCTCTCTGAACAAATGCGTATCCCCTTGGCCGTGAGTAAAGCTGGGTCTGTTGAAATCCTGACACGTGACTTAAGATCGATAGAACCGACTTAACCGAGGATTAGCTTTAACACAGCCATCCTTAGGATAACTCCGTTGTATACCTGATCAAAATACTTTGCATGCGGTGTATTATCAATTTCAGGATCAAGTTCATCAACTCTTGGCAGAGGATGCAATATTATTGTGTCTTCCCTCATATATGCCAAATCATTTGCTGTAATTCGGAATCTGTCTTTCACTTTATCATACTCTCGAACATCAGGAAAACGTTCTTTCTGTATACGCGTTGTATATATCACATCTACGTCTTTCACGGCCTCTTCGACGGTTTCCACCTCCACTACGTCAGCTCCGGATTTTTTCATCTGTTCAATGATAGCCGGCTTCATCCTGAGTGCCTGAGGTGCAGCAAGTTTGATTTTGACATCATAATGACTAAGTGCCATTCCCAACGAATGAACTGTCCGACCATACTTGAGATCTCCACAGAGAGATATAGAGAGGCCATCGATTTTCCCTTTCATTTTACGAATTGAATAGAGATCAAGCAAAGCTTGGGTTGGATGTTCTTCAGAACCACTACCAGCGTTTATTACAGGAATCTTGGAAAACTCAGCAGACACCCTTGCGGATCCATCTAACGGATGGCGAATAACAATGACATCCGCGTATCTTTCAACAGTTCGTATTGTATCAGCAAGAGTTTCCCCTTTTCCGCCTGCACTTGATACCCCTGCTTCTGCAAAACCAATAACACTTCCACCAAGTCTAAGCATCGCACTCTCAAACGAG
>JBHLQJ010000178.1:0-6241 GCA_048884945.1 Candidatus Thorarchaeota archaeon
CAAGCCATATCAAGAACGGAAGACCCATTGTGATGAGGATTGGGATCACAATGAGTAGAAGGATAGTGACCATGAGGATTAATGTAACAAAGAGTATTCCTAGCATAGCTAGACCATATGAAAGAATATTCTTTACTGCGAGAGTAAAACCTACTGTGAAATCCTTCAATAACCCAGTTGGTGATGGCGCAGCAATTCTGGATTCCTTAAGTTTCGTATCATCATCTGGATAATTAGTTGGCCAGCTCATTGTTATACCTCATTAGACTTTGAAAGAGTGGCGTGACCCCACCGATGCTGATGGGGTCACTAAGGAGATAGATATGTGCCGGGATGGAAAGAAATACCATTAAACCAGCTCACCTTGAGAACTGATGAGAAACATAATGGTTGTCTACAGCCTTTATCCGAGCCATCTCAGCTGAAAGCTCTGCCAGCTCCCAAGTTCCTGGACTGACAGGATCACCATACCTCAGGTATTGTATCAGACGTGCTTCATCGTAGATCTTGCTCGCAGCTGCAATACCACCTGGAAGGGCAACGACTAGCATGCCAGGAATAAGTGCGACTAGATACACTAGACCTGCAATCCCTGCAACCGCTGCAAGAATCCGAATTGTTCGACTTACAATCAATCGCTCAAATGAGAAACCAAGGTTCTCGAAAGGCGCGACTCTGTGTTTTTTGTTTACCTTGATTCGTGCATTATACATGGGTAGCACCACGCGAATCCGAAATCGTTCCGTTATTCCGGAACGTTCCGTTTTCTACGTACGTTCTATAGCTCCAAATCTATATAAATTGTTTGGTCAGCGCCAAACGTTAGGTAAAAACGGCACGAGATAGTACTCTCGTGCCAGAGAGGACAGAATTATCGTGTGAAACCCTGTAGAGCCCCTGGTCTGTCATGGGACCTCAGGCGGGTCATCTCAGACTCCGATTCTACATCATCCCAATTGCTTGGCTGAGTGATCATATTATTTCTCACCCATTGAATCAGTTCTGTTTCATCTCGGATTCTTGAGACTAGTGATACTTCTGCAGGAAGTACTAATAGAATGAGTCCTGGAAGGACTGTGAGTGGTAGAAGCAGCAATCCAGCGAGTGCAATATAGATTGCACATCTCATAGATCTTCCAAAGATGAAGTGTTTCAGAAGTGGTTTTGGCACTTCGGCATACTTCAGTTCCTCGGGAATGGCTTTTATTCGATGAAATTTATCCACTATAAATTCACCACGCAATGTGTAATCTATGATAAATTAGTTATATAGCTCTTAGTTCAGCGCAATAATTCGCCAATTTTTCAACAGCACTGCGCAAGAAAGGCTTTTCACCTGCAATATTCTAGTCCTTCTTTAAAGGAGATTATAATGTGATAGGTCTAAGACGCGCGTTCGTAAAGGTCCTGGTCTTAGTACCAATCACTATCTTAGCAGTTGCACTCGCAATTAGACCCGGTGGTCTTGTGTCATACACACCTGCGACAAGACTTGGTGTCCATGCCATGATGGCATTTTGGATAGCTATACCTGCAGCATTGAGTGTCTTAGCTTATCAAAGAAAACAGGTTCGTGCATACATAATGCTCATGTCTGCATTGATGTTTCCTATGTTTGTTCATATTGGTAGTGCAGCAAAGAATCTCTTCTTTCTTGGAGACGCCACAGTAGAGAGAGTTCCTATCGATATAATTGGGGACCTTTTTGAGCTGACGATGCTTGCTGTTCTCTTTGTAAGTACCTATATTTGTGCCATAAAACAGAGTTCTCAAGCTAATTCTTCTATTTCCGATAATATCTTTATTGTGATACTCATCTTGCTACCCTTGATATTGTTCGGTGCAGTGTGGTTATTTGTCCTGAATTACTTAACTCCTGTACTATTGGATGGCATAAGTTGGGTACTTGGTAGTATCACACTAATTTGCTTTGTCACTGTACTACTACTTATTCCTAGGTTTAGGAGTTATGGTTTCCCATTTGACTCTGGATACCTAGCTAGCTCCCTTCTCCTGTTCTCCATTTCCGTATTGTCTCTTCTATATTCTCTTCCAGATCCAATAATGAACTGGGAATTTGCAGAGAGCTTACAAATGGCGGGATATTTGCTCCTTGCATTGTGTCTGGGTGTGCCTTTCCTACGAGGAGAGGGCTACAAGCGCAAATCCGCATATGGCATCATAATAGGGCGAATCCTCATAGCTTATCTCCCATTTGTAATAGAAACACTAGAATTATTCGGGCAAATCGATGTTCTCAATCTTTTGGCTTACTCTATCATTCACCTTGGAGCTGCAACTCTCTCAATAATGATGGCGATATTACTTTATGCCTATCCAAAGAAGAAGACTTCCTGGAGTCACTATCCATTGATTCTAGTTTTTGGAATGTGGGCTGGCATCGCGATAGTCCTTGTGTTCTCATTGGTGTTTCCATTTTTAACTCCACGTGGAGAACCAATTACTCCTATTACTGTTGGAAGCCTGTTGACAGTTGGGTTGCTTTATCTAACAATCCTTTGGACGAAGAAACCTCCATTAGAACGAGGAAAGTCCCCATCGGTTTACCAACTTCTCTTGATCCTCGTTGGTTTAGTTGCGACCGTCGTAGCTGGAGAAATAATAAATCAGATAGTACTTACATTTTCTCCATTACAAGAGTACAATCCATTAGGAAGTACTCTCATTGTAAGTTCAAACTTATTCATCATGTTTGCTTTTGCCTACATCATTTTCCTTCTTGCTGAAGGATCGAAAGGTCGTTCGCCTGTTGAACTATATGTGACATTCTTCTTGAGCATGTGGATTCTCCCGAACATCCTCAAGGCTTACTACCCAACATGGACTCCAGGCTGGTGGGTATCAGAAATACTCTTGTTTGCTGGACTGCTTGCAGGACCCCCTATTCTGATATGGATGTACGTAAAATCAATGCAGGAAGTTGAAGATTCACACAAACGAGCAAACATGTATGCGGATCTCCTCATGCATGATGTATCAAACTATAATCAAATGATGATGATGTCCCTCGAGCTTCTCGGGTCTAATGATTTAGCCGAAACAAAGAGAGTTCGCCTTGCAGAAGACGGACGTCAGGTGATTTCATTTTCTGAACAACTGATTAGTAATGTCCGTCTCCTTAGTAAGGCGGATAAACTGAAAACAACTGAACTTCGACCCACTAGTTTGGTTGATACAATTGTAGGTGCACTTGATCTTTTCACGCGTCGAGTAGGTTCCGGAGAACTAATTGTCGAGTTCAAATCAGAGGACGCATCAGCTTATGTTATGGCGAATGAGTTTCTCGTACATATTTTCCTTAATATCCTCTACAGCGCTCTCGAGTGCAGAACAAGAGGAGAATCTGTTATTATAAAAATGAATGAAATCATACACTCTGGAAATAATTACTGGCAAATTAATATCATAGCTCCAGGGAGAAAAGCAGGGGTAGATGATGGTTATAGCAGTGGAACTCTAGGCTTACTAGCTGCGCAACTAATGACTGAGTCATTAAATGGACAACTTAGTGTAGAAACATATGAACGAACTGAACTTTGTGAGGGCCGTTTGTTTTCAATTAGATTGCAAGCAATTGAACCCCATTCCATAGGAACACACTAAGCTGCAATTTCATGGTCATTGATGTATTATCTAGCGTCAGCTAAACTTAGAGAGTTGCATTATTGAATAATATACTTAGACTCTACACCAGTCAATGAGTGTAGTTGCGATTGTTTCTGCAGTCTTCACAGTGGATTCAATACTAACCCATTCATCAAAAGAATGTATTCTCTCAGTATGAGGTCCAAAGGTAACAGCAGGAATTCCTCTATGTGCGAAGAATCGTGTATCTAGACCTGCTGAACCACCTGCAAATTTAGGTTCTATGCCAACAACATCAAAGATGTTTTTCTTCATAAGAATGACAAAAGGACTCTCGAGATCTATTACATGAGGTCTCGCGTACCACCCAAACCATTCAATGATTGGCGGATTTTCTTTTAGCCATTTGTCATTTCTAGCCACTGTTGAGATTGTATTCTCAACCTGTGTTTGAACTTCCTTTCTCGTTTCTCCGGGAGGCCATCCAATTCTGGTTTCTAGTACAGCTTTGGCTGGCACAGTTGAAGGCCAATCGCCTGCTGAGATCTTTCCCATGTTGATAGTTGTGACATGACCTTTCATCCTGGGATCGGCTTCTTCAACGATGTTGAAACTTGTGGTTTCTTGTCTTTTCATATTCAATTCTTTTAATGCATTTACGACCAACATCATCTTCTCTATTGCATTAACACCAAAATGTGCAGTTGCTGCATGTGCTGGAATTCCTTTTACAATCACCCGGAAATACATCACTCCTCCACTTGCAACACCTAGATTGTGATATGTAGGTTCAGGGTTGATTGCTGCATCAACTTTAGGACGAACAAGCCGAAGGAACAGATTACCTCCAACTCCCCCATCTTCTTCTTCAATGGTTGTTTCAATTTGTACATCCCCCTTGAGGTGAATATCTAGCTCCTTAACAGCTCTAACTGCAATGAGCATGGCTGCAATTCCAGCCTTCATGTCTCCTGACCCTCTACCATAGAGATGGTCCCCATCAATCTCACCACCCCACGGGTCTTTTTTCCAAGCATCAAGCGGTTCTGGACTTACTACATCAACATGTCCTGTAAGACATATTGAACTTCCTCCTCCAGAACCTGGAAGGGTAGCAACTACATTTGGTCTGTTTTCATATCCAACTCGTGAATACGAAGTTGTTTCAAAATAATCTGCATCTTTTTTCAGAATCTCTAAATCTGGAGCTATCATCTCAGGTTTGAGTTTCATCTCTTTGAGGACCTTGTGTATGAATTTTTGTATCTTGAATTCATCTCCAGAAACGCTTGGGATTTTAACTAAATTCTGAATCAATGATATCAGCTGGTCGTCATTCTCTCTTATCCAGTTTCGTACCGAGGTTTTGAGTTCATCACTCATCACTATCAAAACTTCCATTCTCTGATGCTTTTCTGGACTTTTTGTTCTCCAAGGTTTTTGAAAACTTCTCCATCGAGTAGTTTCTGATATGGAGGGAAATTACCACCAACAGCACTGTCTCTAATTGCTTTCCAAACTGGAGTGATTCCGAATGAGCCATTTTCACGGACCCAGGCAACTTTGTCTAAATCAATGACTTCTGTCATAATTTCCTGATGAGTGCCTACTTGTTGGAGAACTCTTCCTTCAGGATCTGCAAAAATAGACCTCCCTCCGCCTTTACTGCTAATTATGTTTGAATTCAAGACATAGCACTGATTCATGATTGCCTGAGCTGGCACAAGTATCAATTCTGCATCACGATCAGGTGTGTATGTCGCTGATGGCTGCAGAATTACTTCAGCTCCCATCCATGCTAGTGTTCGGAATAATTCAGGGAACCATAAATCGTAACAAATTACTAAGCCCACCTTTGTGATTCCTGGAATTTCAAAAACAACAAAATCAGACCCCTTAGCAGTATCCTCGAATGGTGTCCATGGGTATATCTTTCGATATTTCGCGACCATCTCCCCTTTCGGATTGAATACAATAGATGTGTTGTATATTTCAGGACCATCAATCTCCAAGAATGAGCCTGGAACTAGCCAACACTTAAGTTCCTTTGCTAGGCTGGATAGTCTTTTTGAGAGTTCACCTGGTATCTTGATTGCCTCGTCTTTCCAATCCTTCTTTCCGTATGGTTGTAGCAACAACTCTCCGGTGAATATCAGATCGACCCAAGGGTATGTGGTTTTCGTATACCGAGCAGTGCCTTCAAAGTTTTCAAGAGTGGCTATCGGGTTCTCTGAATCTTTCTTCAATTGTAAACCTGCAATTCCAAGCTTTCGTGACATATTCTCAACTCCATTTTCATTTGAACTTCATTTTCTCTCCAAGATGGCAGATATTCCGTTTGATATACCATCTAGTATCTTTGTTAGATTCGATATCTCGCTCTCTATCTCCTGAAAGATCCTCGATCTCTCTTCTTCAAGTAGAGAGAGTGGCTCATGTACCTTTATCCAATTATAGGGGTTCTCTCTCTGTTTATTCAGTTTAATTGCTGAATGTGGTCCTACATTAGAAATAGGCATGCTTCGCAATGCTCTAATTGATGCGTTAAGGTCAATATAGTCCTCAATTAGTTCTAATCGTGCAAGATACCTTGTATCATTCGGAGGGTTTTTTCTCCATATCCATCCAATTGTCT
>JBHLQJ010000179.1:0-6225 GCA_048884945.1 Candidatus Thorarchaeota archaeon
GAATATCCGGAGTATATTGAGATTCAGGATTGGGCTAGCATTGGTCCAGGTGTAAAGATTATGGCACATTCTGGTGCAAGTCCATATCACCAGAGAAGACGTATCTTTCATGAGGGCCCTAAGAAAGTTGTAATTGGTAAAGGAGCTTGGTTAGCAGCAGGAGCTATTGTTCTTCCAGGAGTCACAGTGGGAGAAGGAGCTATTGTTGCTGCAGGAGCTGTTGTGGGAAAAGATGTACCCCCCCTTTCACTTGTTGCAGGAAATCCTGCACGGATGGTTCAGAAACTCGAGCCAAAGAAAGACTAAGATGAGAGTTTGGCTGCTAGAACTCTCTTAATATCACCTACAGTCCAGAGATCAACGACTTCCTCATCATCGAAAAATATCTCAAACTCATTCTCAATCTCGCTCACAATAACTAAGTGAGCCATCGAATCCCAAGGTTCGAAGTCTTTTCGTCGCAGGTCATCCTTGATAGCTTCTTTTTCCAGTAAAAGAACCTTCGAAAGAATTTCTAAAAGCTTGTCTTCAAAATCAGTCATTGTTTCATTCACCTTGTAGTTCAATCCAGTCTGGAACTTCTACCGTATCTGTTTCAAGATTGAGTGTCCATGTGGTGTTGTTGTCAGGAGTTTCTTCAAGCATTTCAAAACCATGTCTTTCAAAAAGGTCTGCTGCTGGTGGGTTCTTCTTTGTAGGAATATATTCACCTACTATTCGCTTGGCACTAGCTGCACGTGCATCCTTGACTATCTTGGCAAGTAGAGCAGTTTCAGCAGAACGCCCGATAACTCTGCAGCTCATGAGAAAAGAGTCAATCCACCAGTCTTCATTCTTTATTTTCACTATTGCTACACCTACTACACCCTCATCACCAAACTTGTCAGATACCGCCATGCTGTATACAGTTGAATCTTTACCCTCACGAAACTCACGGACTTCAGCATCTGTGTATCGTCGTGTTGTTGAGTTGAATTGGTTGGTCTTCCCAATCAGTTGGACAACGCGTGGAGTATCAAAATCATTCACGGGCTGTATTTTGACCTTCAGATCAAGTGTCCTAAGAAAATCCTCTATTGATGTTGCACTCCGCTCTAGAGCCTCCCTCTTTCGCTTGCCTGCATACATCTCACCACGTTCCATATCTTCTTTGGTGAGCGCGAGTACATCAAAGACATTCAAATTCTCCAGAGTCTTTCGATAGAGTCGAGGGTTCTTTGGAAGATCAACGACCAGCACTTCAGGATGCGCTTGAGATATTTGTGCTCGCTCAACAGGGTTATCATCAAAGAAAACCATACTGTCCAGTCCAATGTTGATCTCTTGTGCAAGTTCAGCCATATTCTCAGCTTTGTTCTGCCAGTTAATCCTCATTGCTGCAAAGTGTTCTTCCTTTAGCACTTGGAATGGATGTTCCTGAAATACCTTGATGGCATCATCGTAATTGTTCTTGCTACAGATTGCTAGAATCACACCGCGGTTATAGAGACTGAGAAGACCTCTCTGAAAATCAACATATTCAATGCCAGGTGAAACATTACTCAGCTTGATGCCCTCAATACCATCCTCACCAATGATGCCACCCCAAAGAGTGTTGTCAAGGTCTAAGACGATACATTTCTTTGTACGGCCTTTAAGGGCTCTAATATAACGAAGGTAATCACTAGCTAGAGCTAAAGTGAATTCTTCACTGAATGGTACCGAGCCGCGGTACCATGTGTTCCAATTGGTAATGCGTGACTTTCCAAAATCACTTGAAACTGCATCAAGGTCGACAATATAGACTCTATTACTCTTGATGAACTTCTCAGCCAAGTGAGTATTTGCATTTTCAAATAACTGTTTCAAACCAAGTTTTTGTTTATTATCTACAATTCCTAGTGGGGAAAAAACAGGAACAATGAAGTTATTGACTAAGATTGTTGCAGAGGTGTTTTTCTCTAATGCTTCAGCTACTGACGCTACACTATTGACCATGCTATTTTGTAGACTCAATCTTTCTTTTTCAGTGGCTCTGACAAAGCCTGGTATGAACATCTGGTCAAGTACTGACCATGCATCCACTGCCAGAATTATGACATCAGGCGCAGCCTTGAAGAGAGGGGATTTTAGGTCTAGAGATTCCTGACGATAGGTGTTGAAACCTCCAACGAAAGTGTGCGTTTGAAATCCATCTAGTCTTGTTTTGATATCAAGACAAGCAGCAAGAGGTTCGAGCGTAGATGAACCAATGACAGCTAGACTCAATGAATCTTTCCCGCGTGATATAGGAAGTTCAAGATTCTGTATCTTCTTGTAGGCACTCCATACATTAAGATATGTTTGATTCTCTCGGACTGGTTGCAAAATAACCTCAATATCCTGATTTGCATCAGTCATTGGACCTCACTCCTATGGATTATGTGTTTCACTGCTTCATCAAGCAATCCTTGAATGTCATTGAGGTTTTGTGCACTCCGGCTTCTAACTATAAGCGCAACAGCCACAGCATGAGATGATGAATGAGACAAGCTTACAAAAATATCATGAGCACAGTCTTGGTGAAGATTCACATAAGGCGCTCCAGTGTCATCGTGTAATATCTCTATGTTGTCTAATGAAAGTCCATATCGAGAATTTGCAGCCTTGAAGACAGCTTCTTTCCCAGCAAATGTGGCGGCTAGGTGAGAAGAGGGATCTGAAAAGCCATGACAATATTCGAGCTCTTTCTTTGAAAATATACGGTCATGGAATGGTGAATTATAGCCAAGAGTCCGAAACCTTGATACCTCTACTACGTCAGTACCAATGGAGATATCGAGCTCACTATCATCAGTCAACATGTTTCAATTTCGAAAGACCCTGCGGCTCTTATAATCATAATGACATGACTAACCAAGTTCCCCGGAGTTAGTTTCAACCACAGCGGTTGACCAAGGATAACGTTCAAGAACACGAGCCAGTAGACGACTGACTTTTCGCTCTTCGGAGGTACCAGCATACGCAAGAATAGTCACGAGACCGCCTCTTGTGCGTTTGAACTTTTGATACATCGTCTTGCTTGTGTTGATTGTATCGCAGACTATCATGACATCAGCTTGAGGTATATCGAGGTCTCGCTCTCCCACTGGGGACATGATCAAAACCTGAGTGTCTTCATCATCACGAAATTCTCTAAGCACATCACCCTTATTCTGAATTTTGCCAGTTATCGTGAGTACACTCAGACCAGCTTTCTCAAGAACATCTTGCACTTGAGCCACCATTTCAAGATAGGACGTCAACACCACGGTCTTTTGATGCCTTATAGCAATCTCAAGAACTCGAGAAACCTTTGAAGATAATGCGGGTAGAGTCTTTCTAAGATCACTCACATTGAAGTAGTGTTTGACATATTTCCCGTGGAACATACGAAGGAATTGTTTTGGAGGCATTGCGTAGACATATTTCCGTAACATAAGTAGACCAGAGTACTGTCCTTTCAAATCATCATTAATTGGTAATCGCTCTAGCATGAGGTGCACTCGTCGAGCATCTCCATCAACTAGATGGAGATTGTCATTGTCAACCAATTCATTCATGATGTCGGTTCGCGTATTTCTTATGAGTTCATCAAGAATCTTGGATATAGTGCGAATCTTTGAATCGTTCACTTTGCTTATAGTGAGAAATGTTGGCTCGAGATATTCTTCAACATCAGTACCATAGAGGTCGTCCATGGTGATTAATTTTGCATCAATGAAGAACTGCTTGAGGGTATCGAGTTCTCGACGAATCTCAACCTGTTCGTTAGTGAAAACAGCATGATCATCGCGAAGGGTTCCACTCATGCCTATGAGCCACTTTCCCTCCAAGTGTATAAGCAATGAGGACCAAGGAAAAACAAGTGCTGTTCGACTACCAGTTCGTCTTACTAAAGTATCTACTTCATTGATGAGTACAATTTCGAATGGTTCGAGCAATGATGGGTTCTTCTCATATATCCCAGCGAGTACTTGGGGTGTTGCCACAATGACTCGCTTCTCTTGCAGAGTACGGACACGTCTCCCTGATGACACTCTGGAAGAGAGTTCCCCAAGATCATCTTCTAGTCCGCCATATTCACTACGAAGATAATCAACAGTTTCAGCTAGAGAAGATGATGAATGAACGATGATGATAATCTTGGCTTCTGGAAACTTTTTTGCCACGAGTTGATGAGTTATGAAACGCTTACCGAGACCGCAGTCCAGCTCCAAAAGTAAGGGGACACCTCTATTTTTTCCCAGTTCCTCGAGGATGTGAGTCTGGTAGCCCCTTGGAGTATACTTGGTCTTTGACATGACAACCTCACGTCTGCCTAAGACGTTATGAACTCATCTAAAAATCCTTGAGTCCTATTTAGTTTCCTTCAAAGCCGCCTCTATTATGCCAGTGAACTCTTCATAGGGTATACTCCAACTCTCAGTGTTTTCACTGTACATATCAATCAGGTGGCAGTATCCCTTGTGTTCTCCCTTTAATAGAAACTGGACGAACATCTCATCAGTAAATTCTCTTAGATTTTTGATTTGATAGAGTAAATTGTTTGTCTGAGAAGATGGTAAGAAGATCTGGACAAAGAAATGACTACTGCCTTCCATCGTGATTTGATGATAGTATGGAAGTTCATCCAACCACAGTAGAATCTTTCGAGCGTTTTTCGACCTAAAGAAAAGGATAACTGTTGTTCCAGATTCGTATGGTGCCAAAGATAGTTTATGGCCTCTGATAATTCCAGATTCCTCAAGTTTCTTTACTCTATTGTGAACCTGCGGTTGTGACAAGTCTAAAATTTTTCCCAGTTCCCTCAACGTGATTTCAGGATTCTCAACCATATGTCGAAGTATCAATGTATCCTTCGAGTCGAAACTGACCATTTGAGGAAACTCCTCCATTTTAAGATCAATTTCCTTCGACTTTGTCATAATCTTGGATAGTGACTCCGACCATTTTTCCCAGTCCCACGACTCAAGCTCTGCGAGCTTAGCCTCCTTTCGCTGGTAGTCTACAACATCGAAGAGATAGAAATCGTTGATGACGCCTTGGTTTTTTAGCTCAGCGGCTAGATCTGGTATAATACGGGGTGTATTAATCGGGTATACTGTATAGATAAGATACCCCTCGTATTTTCCGTATGTGGGTGCGTAATAGTAGATTGCTGGAATCCTTTCCAGTATCTTCTTGAGTGTTGACTCGCTATGCGGACTAAGTGTTACAAGAATTATGTATTCGGCTAGTCCAAGTTTTCGCTCATGTGTTTGGACTTTAGCCTTACAAAGAACTCCCTTCTCCTTTAGTTTCGAGATTCTATAACGTATCGTTCTACCGGGTTCATTTAATTTCTCGCTGAGTTTTCTTGTCGATACTTTCGTTCCGAGCTCTTCAAGGGCTAGTAGAATTTCTTGGTCTAATTCATCAAGTGACGTCTTCAAGGACATTGTGCAATCACGCATCCAAGTGCATTACGCAAATAAATACACTTATACTTTGGCAATTCCCTTTAAAAGTGATTCTACCAGTATATAAATTTCAAATAAAATATTGGTAGAACAGCGTGGTAGTATTTGCCCAAATATCGGCCTAAGTATTGGCAATATTTATATGCAAATGTATGCCAACAATTTAGTAGGTGTTAAACAATTGGCATTCGCAAAACTAAGGAAAAAACCTGAACCGGAACCAGACCTGAAGGAGCTTCATAGACTAAAGTCACAGATAAGATCTGATGTTTACCGAACCTCCTTCCAGAGGTAAACTTATGACATTCATCTCAAAGGAGAGATGTGTTGGTCGTGTGGTATAGCACGACCACTCTCCCTCTTTTGTGGTTTGAACCTTGACATAATCTATGATTTATTTGATTGACAAAACTGTTTGAAGCAGCTTGGTAATACCTGAGCGCTTCGAACGAAAACTCTGTTTAATGAAGTGATCAAATTGCTTGCAGCAGCAATAACTAGCTTTGGTAAAACAATTGTAGTGGAAATAGCTCCTCAGGTAATTGAGAGAAGAAAACTTGAGGAGTACAAAGATGATTCAATTGAGCTCCGACGTTATCTAGCAGCCACCAGCGCTAACAAGCAGTTCGAACAGCGAAAAGATAGGGCATTGACTGACGTACATCGTGCTGGATTCATGAGATAAAGAATCTGACAACCAATTTTCCGTTCTTATCATAGTTTTTTGAAAACTTTTGCCAATGAAGGCCCTTTCACGTGCATATTG
>JBHLQJ010000180.1:0-6183 GCA_048884945.1 Candidatus Thorarchaeota archaeon
TCAGACAAGTTCTATCAAATACCGAACCTTCTTCAAAGACGATGAACTGAAAGGTGAACTTGAAGTATAGGATTGCATATGATGTTAGAACTAGTAGTGCCACAAAAATTCTTCAGCAATCCATTGGCGAGCCAATACAATCCATCTGTTCTAGTTCACCTGGACAATCATTGCGTTCAGGACAGCTAAACCCGACTTGAATCTCTTTTTACAAAACGATTAATTGTTCAACTATCTCCGTTTTTTGATTTCGTAGTCAATGTCTTCTAAGTTCTGAAGCTCTTTTTCCAGTAGATGCATTTTATTCCTGATTTCTAGCTTCTTCTTGGATATCATCTCACGAATTCCATAATGTAACGTGGTTTCACTTAGCCTATACTTCCGAGGGTGTTGGAAGGCATTCACTGATAAGAATCCAATTTCATTCAGTTTCTTCAGATATTCGTAAAGCTGTGATCTTCTGAGCGGTACATCTGATTTTAATAACGAGTACTGAATTTGACGCGCAGTTGGATATTCGTTGAATTCATCAATTTGCGCCTTAACTGCTGAAAGGATTTGCATCTCTTTTTCTGTCAAGTCCATGAGGACTGCTCTAAAGAGATTTAGGAGGCTGTCTGGCGAGGTTCCTTTAAAGATGGTGGCGTTCATGGTTTCTGTGCTAGCTGTCATCCTACGTACCCCGTCAACCAAAGAAATGATAAGCATTTTTTACATCTGAATGGTACGTCAATGGAAAAATTCAGGTCTTGAAGGGGAGAACAGTTGGACGGTCCTAGAGATTCTAGAAGTCCACCACTATTAGATATGTGCGCCTTAAACCTAGAACGCATGCGACCAGCGCCATTGCATCCCCTGGAATTCCAACGTTTGCAGGATTCTCTTGAGAGTCATTTAGTCATGGCTGAGTCTCCACATGACCTTGAGCACCATCAGCTGCTATCCGAAATTCTAAAATATCTCCCAATGGCAGTTGTTTCAGATACTCAAACAACATGGTCTCGCACATGCTGGCTCTCATCCAGTTTGGAAGATAGGACAATACTTGTCGTTCTTGATTCAGTAACAAAAAATCAGCAGAACCTTCTGACAATAGATGCCTGGTCTAATCTAGGTGATGTGGATTCCGCAATCCAAAGCAGATTGCTTGAGTCACGCCTGGCAGAGAATTCAGAGAGTTGTAGCCAAATTCAAATTGATTGGGATATTGGTTTAAAGACTGAAAGCGTTCCTCAACTAATAGTTAATTTGGCATCTGATCCTCTTGATAATGTTTCCCAACAGGATGTCTTTGTTACCGTTTCAATCTCAGATATGATCTCCGAGGATGTTGTCTTATCAATTCCGCTTGGTGAGGGAACTGCATCAATTTCATTGGAGCTAGATTGGTCCCTTCTTGCGGAAACTCCAAAGTTGCAGAACTGCTTCTTCTCAATTAATGTCAAAGATTCGTCTTGGAAACCAATTTCAAAGGCCTATCGGCATATGATAACTTGGAGAAAGGCACTCGAAACACAGATTTTCAAGAAGCTGGAAGCGGGCGTTCGATTTGAGAGCTTTCCTGAACTAGCGGATCACCTAGGTTTGTCATTTCATCAGCATAAGGATTTGATAGGGAATCTATTCTTTGATTATTGCCTAGAGAAGACACCAACGAAGTGTGGTTTCTCTAGAACCGAAAACTATTGCCAAAGGGCTGCATTCCTTATAGGTCTTGTAACGTGCTTTAATCCAACCAGAGGTCTGAGTGGGTATCTTAAGATGATTACAGAGGATACATCACTTCAATTAGTTAGAAGATTGGGAACTCTTAGAACATGGAGAGAACATATCTCCGAGGTGGCAAACATCGCGGAAGACTTCAGACCCACGCAAGTGAAACTCATGAAATCACGGAAGATTTCTCAACGGGGACGTCCACCAACGCAACTTATACCTCGCACTCCTCTCACTTCATTGTTCAAACGATTCATGGATGCTTCCAGCGATTATATTTGTAGTAACTGCAGATTCAGAGGTTGACTATGGTCTCTTCCTGAGTATTAAAGCAACTGCCACTATTGCAATTATGCTGATGCCTGAGATAATCATTATTAATATAATATCAGTTGAGGAAACGGTTACTTCTTCCTGCTCGCTAGTATCCCAGTTTCCTAGGCTGTCCATTGCAAACACCTGAAATAGAATAGTTCCTGCAGGGATACTTAGGATTGTCACTGTCCATACATCTCCGGTTGGTATCATAGAAATATTGAACCAAGTCATTCCCCCATCCAAAGAGTAGGAGAGTATTACCTTAGAAACTGCAAATTCCGCTGTAATAGTCGCCATGAATGTTGCATTTCCAGAAACGGTTAATGGTGATGGACTAACAGAAATATTGCCAATTTCTGGTCTATGAGAACAGAAAATACGGACATGCGAATTTACGTGATTCGTGTTAACCAGCGGGTAAGAATCAATGTTCTCACTATCAATCATGAATGGAGTGTCTCCTATTCCATCGGCATTCTCATCAACCCCATTATATTCGTAGTAGAAATTTCCATGCGTGCCATTATCCCACGATATCTGCTCTGATTTGTAGAGAACCACCGAGTGATTTCCAGAGTATCCAAAGTAATTAAGATAGATGTCTGATTTAGAAGTATGGTCCAATGATATTGAGTTAGCCCATGTGTTATTGATGACATTTCCTGTGATTGTAGTATCTCTGGTCGTCCACAACATGATTGCATTCATACCCGAATTCAATATACTATTGCCAACCACCTTGGCGGGTATTGAATGGAATAGGTCAATTCCTCCTCTTCTGGTATTATTGAGATTATTCTTCAATATCAGAGCATTTTCTGTTGAATATACTGTGATACCGACAACCCCAAAGTACATGTACCCCTGATAGATTGTCTTATTGATGAATGGCATGTCCTTGACTTCACAACCTGCGACTGTTGCATTTGAGCAGTAGTACAATCCAATACCACCATTTGCAATAGTTGATGCCCTTATCATGACATCATCTGAATGATGGAAAGAGATGAAATTGCATTCCAAGTTCTCAATTCTTATGTGTGAGCAGTTGATCAACACGGCTCCAGCTATGTCATTGCCAATTGTTGGTGTTGATTCATCTTGAAAGAGTGCCAATTGGGAACCATTCAATGAGATGTTGGAGAATTCAAGAATCCTCGCAGACACGAACTTATTATACCAATAGAAGGCAATTCCTTGAATCTCACTCATTGAGATGTCAGATAAACTTGCATTCGTGCATTGTAGCAGTTCCACTCCCATCCATGTGATGTTATCAAGTGATATATGGTCAATCTTTGGTCTAAAGCAGTCAGCTATCACTACTCCTCTTCCAAGGAGACCACTGATCTCATTTCTGGAGATGATTACATCATTTGAGCTAGCGACCCAGATTCCATCGCATAGGGTGTCTGAAATTGAATTACCAGTTATTATTGCTTCATCACAGGATTGCACGTCGATGCCTGTATATCCAGTGTATGATGCCACGTCTCCCAAGAATGTAATCCCTTGGCCAGTGACTCCCGAAACTAGATTATCAATAATCTGTACATGTTCTGTCCTGAGAGCCGCAATACCTGCTGTACCGCTATTGATGACTTGATTACTATCGATTACTACGGAATCTGAGTCCAAAACGGAGATTCCCCATCGAGATTGATTTACCACGAGATTGCTTTGTATCAAGACATCTGTAGACCATCTAATATGCATCCCCCATGCCATGTCTACTGAATTATTGACAACGTTATCTGACAATACTAAGTCAGAGCATCTCTGAATCGATATCGAATCCCAAAAAAGAACATCATGTACGCGGTTGCTCTCGAATATGACATTGTCACAATAAGCAAGTTGAACTGGACATCTACTGAAATCTGAATTCTTGATAGATACATCAGAAGAGAAAGTGATGGCAAGACTTGTGCCGTTGAAACCACTGATTGTGATATTCTCACAATCATGAACAATTGCTTCATCGAGATTCGGTCCAATGGTGATATCCGACAAGCCTTGAGCAAATTGAATTTCTTTTCCATTCACTGTATTTCCTGCGAATTCTCGGAGACCAGCTGTTTCAGATACAAGACTAAATGTATCCATGGACCAGGCAAAACCTCTTAGTGATGCTCCAGTAATTGAATTATAGGATACTTGGGTATTGATGCATGTTTTCAGGTCAATACCCGTTCCTCCAAACTGAGCGGTAGATCCAGAAGGAGTAACCGTACCTATATTGGAAATCGTATTATGTGAAACATTCGCATTGGGTGAATTATAGATAGCTATTGCTGATGCATAGACATCATTTATCGTGTTCTCCTCCACAACTGCTGATTCCGCCTGAACCCAGATGCCCCCTCCTTCATACCCGTCAATCGTGTTATCTTTGACTATTGCATATTCCAATCTCTCATATGTTGGCCAACCGCCAAGACTCAGTAGATGTGTCGTCATATAGTCATCGCTTGCGATTGGATAGTTGCCCTCAAATGTGCAGCCCTGAATGTCAACTCCTGAGCCACCATCCGCTGAAATATACCATCTATATGCGGTTTCTGGATGTATATGAGTATTAGTGAGAGTGAGGTACCCCCCCTTTGCTACCGAGAAGTAACAGAGATCCTCAAATGGCCACCAGTCTGTTCGCGAATGCATAGTTACATCACAGCTCACCAATTTAAGGTGACCCCCGGCAGTGATGAACACTCGCCCCCGAATATCAAATGTTTCTGCTGTCAGAGTTGTTTCATTGGAAATGATCCAATCTCCTGAAGTTGGTGGACCTGATATCAAATCATCTCTTGCAGTATCATCAATCATGTTTTGCCTGTTTCTTAGTACTGGAGTAGAGAATGATAATGAAGATGAAATCAGCAAAGCACAGATTATGATTGAGATGGTTCTTTCACGCTGCGTCAAGAATCCTCACCCTCATTATGATATCCGGTGCCTCTCCAATAGACCACTACACTATAAGAACTGCTATTTTCCGGTTTTCGGACCGGAAATTTGAGCTCTATGAGAATCTCTGTTTCTGACTACTTCTCCAGTAGGTGTTATATCAACGTCAACGATTTGATCCTGGATCAATCTTGAAAGCGCTGACTCAAATTCAACAGCAGATAGGCCCGACATGCTTTGCAGTTTCTCTAACCTGACACGAGGATATGAGATGACCAAAGTACGCACTCTTTCTAGCTCTTCCTCAGGCAGTGGTTTTAGAAATGGAGATGAAACTAACTTTGATTTTCGATAGGTTAGAGATAATACTCCGATCATAAGCACACCAAGTCCCACTACAATCCCCACAAAGAGAAAAGTATGAGTTGGCTTGGGTCCGAGGTACTCAATAGTCGCGAGCTGGAAGCTCTCTAGTGAATAATAAGGTAATGGAAAATAGTCTGAAACTCCACCTTGCTGAATTCTAACAGAAAACTGCACCTGCGACATGTCGGGATTCAGGGTTTCAGAATTGAAAATTCCTTCAAATGATATCAAATCATTCTGAGTAGCAACGGCAAACTCTATTGCTGAATCCTGTAGGGTGATACTAGAGCCATCGCAGAACATTACTATATTTTCTTCTATCAAAGAGGATGGAGCATTAACACTAACAAGATAGTCCATTACAACTCCAGGAGAACTATCTCCCCATCTGTGACTTCCATCCGCGTCGATATATATCATGATAGAGGTATAAAGTCCATCCGGAATTGAAGTTTCGACTCCTAGGTAGAGGGAATCATTAAGGAAGCCAACACTCATTTTCGAATGCGATGTGGTTCCATCTTCGGAAAGAAATATGAGTTCAAATTCAGATGCATCATCCTTCTCCCATGACTGTCTAATACCATCGATCTCTGGAGTTATGGACATTTCATAGGCATTAAAGCTTGTAAGCTGATGCTCTACATAGAAGCGGTATTCCTGACTTGTAATCTGTCCAAAATAATTTTCGGCTTCTATTTGAAGAGTATGCCATCCTCCATCACTTGGTACTGATATGGTCCAAGGTTCTGGTATCATATACCACCCTCCAAAGTCCCAGGAATATGATAGCTCATGGGTTCCGCCATAAATGTCAAAGTAAATCTCGTTAGTGCTCAAGATATGTGACCCATTTTGCGGCCAGAGAAGAATGGG
>JBHLQJ010000181.1:0-4583 GCA_048884945.1 Candidatus Thorarchaeota archaeon
GAAAATCCATGAAAATATGGAGCTTAAGTAATTAGAATCTATATGAGGAGTTAATGATCTTCATAGAGATTTCACCCAAATGAAAGAATGTTACTCGAATTACTTTATCTGAGGATACATAATCACATATAATTTATATCTCAAATCTCTGTACCGTCATATACGATTCAGCCGTCGCAGCGGACAGAGAGTAGTGCGCACACCAATAGTTGAAATTCAAATATGTTGTCATTATTTCTGTCCTACGAAAGACACAATCAAGGTTGGAAAAGGCAGATGGTCACGATCTTCATAGTAGATGATGAGGCGATCCTTCACAGATTATACAAGGATGTCTTCAGCATCAAAGGCCATGAAGTCGTAGCTGATGCTTATGACGGAGCTGAAGCAGTGGAGAAGTTTACTGCTTTAGAACCAAAACCCGAAGTCATTATTTTGGATCATCGCATGCCAAATAAAGATGGTATGCAGACAATGAGAGAAATTCTTCAGATTGAACCGAACGCAAAGATTGTTTTCATCAGCGCTGATGCAAATGTTAGAGAGCAAGCAATGACTAGTGGTGCTGCAAGCTTTGGTTTAAAACCTGTGACCATTCGCCATATGTTAGATCTTGTCGAAAGTGCTGTGGTTGATTAAGAACTAAAGCGATTATATCTACCTGAATCCGAGGAGGATTGACTGATTTGATGGACGTACCTCATTCAGGCGTTATCGTTGCTGGAGAGATCCCTCTGTTAAGGGTTCTTTTGAAGATGGCCCTCGAAGATTCAGGTTATGATGTCATAGGGGAGGCTGAAGACGTACAGAGCCTCCTAATAATGAGCCAAGGTCAAAAACCTGCAGTAGTTCTTATTGATCTGAACTTGCAACAGTCAGAGCTTATTCGTTTAATCGAAGATTTGCTGGACATCGATCCCATAATCTCTATTGTTGTAATCTCGGATCCAATAGAAGGAGGAGGCGAAACTGTTCTCTCTGCGGGGGCAAGAGCATTTCTTCAAAAACCCTTTAGTATGTATGATATGACAGACACAGTTAGGAAAGTAATGCCCATTTATTGATGGTGCTTTCCCTATATTTTCAATCACTAATACATCCTCGAAAGTTATATTTCAGGTCTATACTATTTCCGCGGAGAAAACCACTAGAAGTCTTTTGATAGTTATATCTAGCGAAAGTTGAGTGGAACAGTATTCAGCAAGCCGCCAAAGATTGGTGAGAGAAACGGTGCGAGACAACCCAATAATCCCAGAGTTTATGATGTATACACCTGGATTAGAGGTTTCTGAAATTCAAGAATTACGAAATCGAATTACTACTCACTCACGCTCAAGCAGAGACCGTTTTCGACTCTTCACTGACATCTTAATCGAATACATTGGTAGCGGTGAATGGAAGAACCGGAGTTCCGCTTTTCTCGCAATGTGTGCTAAAGCTAGTTTTCTTCGGGGAATGTATGGATTTAATCAAATTCTTGCCAAAGACCAGTCTAACCTTACTGCCAAAGGTTTTGCTGCAGCAGCCTATTGTCGACAGAGTTTGGATCCTAGATGGCTAAATAATCTCCGAAATATAACGAATCAGACTTGGCAAGCAAAAGACTACATTGCATTTGCAGAATTATCAGGACAGCTTGCCTCTATTCTTATTGATTTAGGCTATCCCGATCATGCGAAAGAAGTTGCTTCGGAGAGCATAGAAAAGGTGACCCAAGCAACTGCAAAAGACACTGGTATTCGTAATATGGTACAAGCAACGCTTCTACGCGCTAGGATTCTTTTAGCTACTATTGCGGTTACAGCGGAGTCCCGGGAAGAAGCTCTCATCAGATTGGATTCCGCAGAAGATACAGCAAAACATCTTGACCACCAACTTGCTTTAACAGACATCAAATTCTACAGAAGTCGTGCTCTGGAAGAGTTCTATGAACATGACCGAGCATTGAATCTCGTTACTAGTGCACTTCATCAGTATGAACGAATGGGATATCTTCAAGGCGTATCTGATGCACGTAATTTACGAGGGGTCATACATCTCAATATGGGTCGTCTTCAAGAAGCGAGAGACCAATTCGAAGAATTACTTATCATACAACAGCAACTCAACAATCAAATTGGACTTGCAGCCACATTGATCAATGTTGGTGAGATTGACAGAACTCTGGATCAGATTCCACAAATGGAGACCTACAATCGTCGAGCACTTGAAATCAGTCAAGAAGCAGAATATATGCGGGGTATTGTTGTAGCCACAGCCAATCTTGGTGATGTCGCACTTAGGAAAGGCGATACAAAAGAAGCAATACGATTGTATAATGAGGTCATTGTACTTTCAGAAAAATCTGGAATGAGAACACTCCTTGCTCTGGCATTATTCTTAGCTGGAGATGCAAACTATATCCTTCAAGACTATGATGAAGCAATTTCATGCTATAAAAGAGCAAAAGATGTTTCTATTGAAATCGATCACCTCCTCTATGGATTCAATGCATACGTAAGCGAGCTAGTTACAAATTGGGCAGCAGGAAAAAATCCAGATGTGAAACTCACTAAATTGATAAAATCAAATCTTGGTCCGCTTGAAGATTGGTCTGACTCTCCAGAACATAACTTGATGGAGTCTGTAAGAAAAAACGTACTTCAGGACCCTACTTGTGATAGTGATCTTTGCGTTTTCTTTGACGGGGAGAAAAGTTTTGAATGTCGGGTAGAACGGACAGATCTTCGCAAAGAGTGCTTTGGGAATCTTTACTGGATGGGTGGATTGTGTCCTCATTTTAAAGATTTCATGCTGAAAATACAAAAGTAAGACTCATTTCTTAGGAAACGAGAATACTATTGACATCTTGGACTTGATGTATGAGAAAGTGTACAATCAGTGTTGATTAGTATAGAGAAACATTCAGAATTGGTATCATTATTCGAGGTCGACAACAATTTCTTTGTTGTCTTCGTCTTCGGTTTTCTTTTGTCTAGAGGATTTTTCTGATAGCATACTTTCAAACAGCTTAAGAGCCTCATTGACTGTACTTGTCCATGCATCCTCTCGTTCTTCTTTTGATTCATCCATTTGTTGTCGAATAGGATCGATTAGAGACCGTACTTTTTGACAACTTAATTCATCCCACTCAGCGTATTCCATTATAGCCTCTATCTGACGAATTATCTGGCTTCGGAGCGACGCGAATCGCATCCTCTCGTCTTCAAGATTCTCTAGTCTCTTATTGACTCTACCAAGTTCACGTAGCAGTTTCCGAACAGCTGCTACATCAGGTCTGGCTTCAGGAATCACAAAGCCTTGTGGAATAATAAGGTGCCTTCCAGTCCTCCCATGACTTGTAAGCCGCACCACAAATGCATCAGGAAGAATTGTCGTGGATAAACCAAACCTGATATTTAACCGATAATAGACTCTATCAGGTCCCACTTCGCTCTCTCCATGTTGACGTTCCACGAGCCCAGCATCTTGTAGTGCCTCAAGATGTTTGAATACTCCACGAGGGGTCAGACCTAATACCTTGCTCAATTCGTAGGGATACCTCTCACCCTGAGCAAGAAGACGAAGAATTCTCCTGCGTGTTTCACTTCCCAGTGCTTTGAAGACTTTGTCAAGGTCATTTGGTCCTTCTTCAGTCATTCTTCTCATTCTTCCTACGATTCTCAAATATGGTTCTGATGTTGATTAGAGATATTCTACAGTTTTCCAAATTCCGTATAGAAATATAATCCATTCAACATATAGCTTATCTGGTTGCCAAAAGTCAAGCCCTGATGTAGATAACCAATCAGGAAAAACTTCTTCGCCTTGATTTAGTTCCATAGTTTCTTCTCCAAATACATCTAATGTACCAAATGGTATCTTAGCATTTAAGGCTTAGCACATGACCATAAATTAGTAATCAGATTTGCTGCGAATTTCCTGTTTTCGTACCTGCCTCGGAATAGAATCTGTTGAAGTGTGGCTTCGATATTTATCTAGTAGCGTATCCGCTTTTTCATAAATTGGACCCTGACCTGTGAGAAAGCTACTTGATATACCATCTTTGGTCTGAATTACAGGACGTGTTGCTTTCATCAAAAGGTACCGCAAAAACTCAAGATCTGTCACTTTTCGACCCATTTTGCGCTGATATCTCATTTTTTCTTCTTCCCAAGTCAAAATATCATGTTCTGTGAGTCCTTTGAACAATTTATTCTTGAGTTCTCCCATCTATAATCACCATAGAGTTAAACTAGTTAACCAAAAAGTGCACTATATCATCTTGTGATACCTAGGGAATACCGGTCTCAAAATATCCCAATTCATAGCTTTGGAAAGATACGCCCTGTCTTCATTCTGTATTCTTCGTATTCAGCTCCGAACTTGTCAAGCATCATTTGTTCTTCTTTTTTCATCCGGGCGTAAGTAAAAGGTATCCCAATAAATGCGAAAAAAATCAATGGAATGTTTGCTGTGAGAAAAATCATACCAAGATTAAACACATTATGAGTTGAATAGAGCGGATGACGTACTCTAGCATATGGACCAGAAGTCACGATTTTTTGCTCGGATTTTGTTTCAAGAGCATATGAATAATGTTG
>JBHLQJ010000181.1:4593-6182 GCA_048884945.1 Candidatus Thorarchaeota archaeon
AATCATTAGCAGCATCGAACCAATTAACAATCCAATCCCCACCCAATGGAGCCAGAACGGAAATAGGAGATCAGCCCAGGACATCCAAGTTGGACTCCAAAGAAATAATCCTATCAGAATAAATTCAACTGGCGTGAGAGCAATTAGAACAATACCTGTCCATCCCTCTTTTTTTATGGCTGCTCTTCGTTCTGCTCTAGAACGGGGTGCTTGGGGGTCTCGAGTTTTACTGACATAATATATTCTGACGCTCCAAAATATTACAAAAATAAAGACAAATGTAACTCGATAGAGGAGATCTATCATTTTGAGGTTTCTCTATCCATTGTTTTCCTCTTCAGCTTCTTCGTCTTTGACTTCTGCTGAAACAGTCTTACCATCAGTTGTTGGGGCGGGTGTGAATTTTGCGCTACTTGGAGTTTGTTTTGGCTTAGGTTTGTGATATAGGCTCTCTGAGCGAGTCTTAGTGAATTGAGTGACTGCTGTCCAAGTAGCAGATCGATTTGCTAATGGAGTTAGTTTCTTTATGCGGAACATTACAATTGCAGCTAAGTCAATCAAAACAATGTTCATAGCTAGCAATTCCAACGAGCCAATACCAATTAAAATAAAGTCCAAGTTTGTGATTAGTCCTCCAAGAACTATCATTAATGCAGCATTGACTGCTGGTGGCATTAATGCCGCTGAAATAGCAACACCAACTAGACTTGACATATCTCCTCTTGTAACAGATACCGCCACAGCAGGACCAGAGATTAATGCGACACCAACATCCCAACCGTTGAATCCACCACGGCGGGTTATCTCTGTAATTGTTCCCAAATCGATAGCCCCTTGGACTTCAGAAACAAACCCTCCTGAACCTGCTAGGAAAATCACCAAGGCTATGAAAATGCCCACTGTAAATGAGAGGGCTAATGAGATTAATTCATTCCTTGTGCCTTTTACAAACAGGGCTCTGTCTCTGACAACATACCCTAGTGCAACTCCCAGCATAGGTCCCATAAGTGGTGAAAGCAGCATTGATGCAACGATAACTGTGACATTGTTTTGAATGAGACCAAACCCAGCCATTGCAGCTGCAAGAATTGTGAATGCGATGAAGTCGAAGCTTAATGATGCTTGCTTCTGAACGTTCTCATATATCTCTTCCACGGCAAGTGTTGCATCTCGCTGAATCTTTGTTTCACTTACTTCTTCTGTTTCACGTGGAAGAGTGGCTTTTAACTCAAGAATGTCAATGAATCCATACTCTACACCCACACCTCTACTCTTCAGTTTCTCAATTGCTTCATTGACCTGATCATCAGTAATCCTGAATTGCAGTAAGTGGGCATTGTCAGTGTTCATTTTCGTAATGTTATTGATGCCAAGAGAGTCAATAACAAAATCAAACACTGCCTCAGTCTTTTCGTAGGGTACAGTAATTTGCACCTGTTTCACAGACGCACAGCTCCCGATGTTGACTCGGGAGCTTTATTGGAAATCTATTAAGGCTTTCTAGATGACCACATTTCACTCATTGTAATACCATTATTACCATTTCGAGAGAATTTACGCAACAAACACCAAGCTTTTCTTAGATTAGT
>JBHLQJ010000182.1:0-6170 GCA_048884945.1 Candidatus Thorarchaeota archaeon
CACATAACTTGCACACTCTTCTGCTTATAGAGTGAGGCAACTTTGTTCTAGTCTTTTGAGCAATCTTACGAGCACTTCTCATCTGCTCTCGTGCAATCTCTATATGTCCTGCTCTTGCTGACTGTTGCGCCTGTTCCCATAGTATTTGGATTCGTTCCCGTGAGAGTTGTTTCTCCTTCGTTCTGAGATATTTTCGTGGCAAGACCAGACCTCAATGAGTCTGTATAGTGATTCAAACTGCTTAAATCGTTCGTGTTTCACAATCCCATTGGAGACCTCTCATGCTACACATCATTCTCTTAGACTGTGCACTTGAATTAGTACCCAGAGAAATCACAAGCCTAAAGCAAATTCAGAAGCATGCGGCACGTCGCGGGAAAAAACCAGCTGAGCTGCTTCTTGACCAGACACATCATGGCCAATCCATGGTACGACTCTCTCAGAATGAACGACGCGGTCGCCCGGACATCACCTACATCAGTCTGTTATCGATTCTTGAAACGCCTCTCTGCAAGGAAGGTCTTCTTAGTGTACATCTTCATCTGCAAGATGAACAAATAGTTGAGATACAACCAGATGTTAGACTGCCTCGCAACTATGACCGATTCGTGGGGTTAATGGAGCAACTCCTTCTTGAAGGACGTGTGCCTCCACAGGGTGATCCACTATTACGACTCGTTGATATTCCCCTCGAAGATTTGGTAACAAAATTGAAAGCAGGGAATAAGACAGTTTTAACTCTTTTAGCGAGTGAAGGCGGAGAAAAGACCTCCGTCAACCATCTTAGTAATCTGCTACCCCAAGATTCCTCCGTTCCTGTGATTGTAGGTATTGGGTCATTCCCTCACGGTGTTCTTTCAGACAAGGTCGCCTCTTTGTTCGACAAGCATTTGGAACTTGATAAAGAGATGATGATGACTTGGCATATATGTGCAGAATTTGTTTGGCTATACTCATTAAAGATAGATGTTGTCAAGAGCAGATATTCTGTTACTTGAGAATGGAGGTTATGTTTCATCATTTTTTTCTCGTCTGGCCATAATTGAAAGAATGATTGCGAAACCAATCATCAATGCTCCCATACTCAGGGTTGGAATGTATGAAGATAGATTTTCTACTGACGAAACCAGATCAATCCCTGCAACCACCACTGCAAATATCCCCAATAGGAGAAACATAGGTACTGTATAACGAAATCGACTCATCGAAGTCACCAGTCCTTAGCGCTCATCAGCTCCTTGAAGGAGTACTGCTTCTAACTTTTCCGCAACTTGAACAATACGCTTAAATCAAAACCAAGAGTGGTGTGCTCTCGAAGCGGCCATAGTCTAGGGGTTATGATATGAGCCTTCCAAGCTCGTGACCCGGGTTCGAATCCCGGTGGCCGCACCAATCCTCTGCTTAAAAAATAAATAGATGTTAATTTTGAATGATGCCTTTAGAACCTAAAAAGTTCTCTAGCATTTTTCATTACTTGATGAGCAAAAACTTCAGGCTCAACTTCTTTTAATAAAGCGATCTTATTGGCTATAAGAGCTACATTTTCAGGAAGAATGAATTTCTTTGGTGCTTCCATCAAATGATAAGGAGAATCCGTTTCCGTAAGTATTTGTTCAATTGGTGTGATTTTAATGACTCTTTTCAACTCCTCTTCTCTTAAGTGTAGATATCCAAATGAAAAGTAGAACCCCATCTCCAGCAGATCGTATATCGATTTCTTTTCAGACATATATCCATGAATTTGGCCTCCTACGTCTTGAGCCTGTTCTTGTTTTATAATTTCTACAATATCTTTATCGGTGCCAAAACCTGCATGAACAACAATTGGCACATCAAGGTCTTTTGCTATTTGTATTTGTTTTCTAAATAATTCCTGTTGTTTTTTCTTGAGAGAGATTCTTTCCTGCTTGTTCAAATTATTAAAACCGTATGAATAATCTAATCCAATCTCTCCTATCCCCTGAGGTTTTTGTATCTCAATCTCTTTTTGTAGCAGAGAAATCATTTGTGAATGGTCTTTGGATGCGTTATCTCTTGAAATACCAATTACATGAATAGTATCTTCAAATTCCAGTTGAGATTGATAACTGGTAAAGTCCTTTGGATTGCTAATTACACCTACTATATAGTCTACTCCATTCTTCTTTGCATTAAAAACCATTTTAGTTATGAAATCCAGCCTAGGAGTAGGTATTTCACCTGTGATGTCGTTGTCAATTGCTTCTATTGGAATGGCTGTGAAAAATATGTGTGCATGGCAATCAATATACATTTTGTAATCATATTTCCGTTTTTGGCCCTTTATTGATAAAGGGATGTAAAAAGTGATATTTTTCAAGCATGTATTTGGTTTGATAGCACAATCCTTTTGTTAGCACTAGTCGCAGACGACAGAAGGCGAAGACTCCCATGGAATTACTGATACATAATGGCATACTTGTCATCGAACCACCTGAACCACGTAGCCTCTCTATAAAGGCAAGAAACAGAGAGATTCCCCTCACACAACTCCAAGAAGAGATGGCGGTGGCTTGGGTCAAGAAACTAGGAACGCCTTATGTTGAAGACCCCGTCTTTGCAAAGAACTTCATGACTGATTTCAGCAAGGCTCTCGGAATAAGTCCTATTCTTGAAGCTAATGAGGTCGACTTCAGTGAAGTGATTCGTGTAGTAGAGGAAGAACGTGTAGCGAAAGAAAAAATGACGCCTGAGGAAAAGAAAGCCGCCCGTGAGGAGCGTAAAGTACTACGAGAACAGCTAAAGGAAAGATATGGCTACGCTGTTGTTGATGGTGAAAAAATGGAACTCGGGAATTATCAGACTGAACCATCTGGCATCTTCATGGGGCGTGGAGAACATCCCCTGAGAGGTCGGTGGAAGCAGGGTGCCACAAAGAAAGACATCACTTTGAATATTAGTCCGGAGGGCACAGCTGGCCTGGAGGGTGAATGGGGCGAGCTTGTGTGGGCACCTGATACAATGTGGATTGCAAAATGGACCGATGAACTGACTGACAAGGTGAAGTACATCTGGCTTCATGACAGCACTCCAATCAAACAAGAACGTGAGGCGGCAAAGTTTGATCGAGCATTGCGGGTCGAACGACACATTGACGAGATTCGTGCGCATATCATGGATGGGCTCAGCTCGGACAATTCAAAGAGAAGAATGGTCGCAGCAGCATGTTACCTTATTGATCAACTCAGTCTCAGGGTTGGAGATGAGAAAGATCCTGATGAAGCAGATACAGTAGGAGCGACCACACTCAGAGCTGAGCACCTTACATTTCGAGAAAATACTGTGATCTTTGATTTCCTTGGAAAAGACAGTGTACGATGGCATAAAGAAGTTGAGATGGTGCCAACTATCTATGATGAATTAAAAGAGCTTCATGATAATGCGCTTGAGCGGGTTGAATCATTCAATAAAAGAACAGGCAAGAAGACCCGAGGGGATCCTAAGAAGATAGCTCAGTTATTCCCAACTGTCGGAAGTACTCATGTGAATAGGTTTCTTAGCGAAGTCTATCCTGACTTGACCGCGAAAGTATTCCGAACATATCATGCAACAATGACTATGCGAGAAGAGCTCAAAATTAGTAAAGCAAAAAAAGTGGATCCGGAATTCATAAAGAAAGAAGCCTTCAAGCGTGCAAATCTTGAGGTTGCGCGTGTGATGAACCACACAAAGCAGGCACCCAAGGGATGGAATCGAAGCTCTGAAAGATACAAGCAACGCATCAAGAACGCTGAAGTAAGAATTCAGAAAGCAATCGCACAACTGAAAGAGAATCAACAACGACTTCGAAAAGTCAAGAAAAAGGAAGATGAACTGAGAAGAACGAAACAAGCCCGCATCTCAAAGCAGAAGGAATCTGTTGAGAAGAACATGGTTTCCGTAAGGTCTTGGCGTGAGAAACGTGACAATGCGAAGATTACATGGGATAATGCCCGAGCACAAAAGAGTCGAACACGAACCAGCAAGCGCAAAGGAAAGTCTACCAAGAAAGAACGATTGGAGGAAGCTCAAGAACGAATCGATCGCACTCGCGACCGACTGGACAAGGCAGAAGCTGGATTAGAAAATGCTCGGGTTCGATATCAGAAAAGCAAGGAATCTCTAGAAAAACAGCAGAACGCGCTCAACCAGTGGAAAGAAAATTCTGTAAAGCGATTGACCAAAGCGGAGAGAGCTGTTGAAACTTTCAAGGAACGAGTTGAGAAAGCAGAACTTGCCAAAAAGAAGATTGAGTTTGATTTTGCACTTGCTAGGGACTCTCGCACCTGGAATCTGGGAACTTCGCTCAAGTCATATATTCATCCAAAAGTTGTATACAAGTGGTGTGACAAGGTAGACTATGATTGGAGAAAGGTCTATACAAAGACACTTCAGAGGAAATTTGAGGGCTGGATTGCAAGTAGTTAGCTCAAAATTCTTTCTTTGATTCTTCTCCTAATCTCATCACGTGTTTCTCTAAACGTGAAGAGAATCTCATCATATGTTCCTTGGAACGCTGCAGGGTCCTCAAGAGTCCAGTGTTCCATCCGTTTTGCACTTGGAAAATATGGGCATGACTGTCTTGCGTTGTCGCAGACCGTAACAACAAGATCAAACTTTTGATTCACAAAGTCATCAACGAGCTTAGGATGGAGGTGGTTGGTCGAGATACCTATCTCTTCCAGAACTTCGATAGCAAATTTGTTGACCTCTGACTTAGGCTTCGTGCCTGCACTATGAACTTCGTAATTCGCTCCGCCAAGGTGTCTGAGCAGAGCTTCCGCCATCTGACTTCTAGCTGAATTACCTGTGCAGAGGAAGAGAACTCGTTGCATGTTCAAATGATTGGCTTATTGCTTTTCAATGGTACGCATAAGAAACATAGTTACTCTTCTATCTTGGAGCTTTGAATTTCACAGCGACTGATTCTATGGGCTCACCAAGAATAGTTGGGTTGATTGTACCAAGCTCATAATTGAAGGCGTTCATGATGTGACGAATCGCTTCAGGGTCAAAACCCATCACTCGTGCCATAGTTGCGTCAACACTGACTGGCGCATGACCTACTATGAATGCATCAAGTATCCTTGTCTTGGGGCCATTCCACCCCTCTATGCCCACTCTCGCATCAATAATGTTGAGATTCGGTCTAATGATTCTAGCAAGGTCTAGAATCACTCTGTCTATTTTGGGATGATAGAATGATTGATTCTTTCTTGGAAGGACTCCGAAGAGATTCTTCAAAGTCCCTGTGATAAAAGTTAGATAGTGCGTTTTGGGAATTGCTACTGAAATGAAGTAACCAGCATCCAAAAGTATCTCCGGCATCTCTGGGTTCTCGAAGTAATCTCCAATGAATTCCACTTCTCTCAGAGGTGCTTTACTCAGGTCGACTGTGCTGACATCAAACCCTGAGTCTTGCATGTCGTTACAAAGTTGAGTGTATCCGAACTTCTTGAACGCTGCTTCTGCATTCTTGCTCTCGCTATCGGACTCAATGATTTTGATTGATAGAGCTTCATCAGTTTTCAATAGTAATTCGACCAGCGCTTTAATTGTATCAATACGAGTGACTGAGAATCCTGTGTTGTCAGATATTGTGCAGATATTTGGTTTGATTAGGACAGGAGATTCTAAGGTTCCAAGGCCATTGATGTAAGCAAGCCCCTCTTCAAGAGCATTAGTAATGCTGTCTTTGTATTTTATCAGTGCGACTGAACTCACAACCGATAACCTCTTCGCATGGATTCAGTAATCAGCCTAAAAACTGTTCATGCAATTATCTTAATCCCGATTCTCTGCCCAAGGGCAAACGCTTCTTCTAGCTTTTCTTTGTTTGAAGACACATGGAAATCTTCTGGACCCGTTTCGTTCTTAGAACAGTACAATAGAGGAGTAAACTTGAATCTGAAGTAGTCTTGTACTCGTTCAAAGAAACCAACTGTCGACTGGTAGTGATGACGATAAGTGAGAATTGCTACAAACTCCTTATCGAGCCAGTATTTCCTTACATCCATGGCTAAAGCCTCCATTCTGTCCAGAGCTGTCTTCATCTGTGCAGTCATATACCCCCAATACATCGGAGTCGCCCAGACAACAATATCCGCATCCGCGAAGGCTGAGTAGATCTGGTTCATATCATCATCAATTGCGCATTTGTGCCCTTCTGATGT
>JBHLQJ010000183.1:0-6026 GCA_048884945.1 Candidatus Thorarchaeota archaeon
TGTTTGTTTACGAACTCCTTTAGTACATCTTCAAGGGTTGGTCGGCCAATCTCCTGAAGATCATATCTTACTCTGACACTTGGTTTGTTAATCTTGACGACTCGACTTAGGTCAATTGGAGTTCCAATTACAATAGCATCAACATCTGATTTGTTTATAGTCTGCTGGAGCTCTTCCATCTGCTTTTTCCCATAACCCATTGCAGGTAAAACATCCTCTAGATGTGCATACTTCTCGAAAGTACCTTCAATACTTCCGACTGCGAATGGTCGTGGGTCTACTATGATCGCACCTGCTTTTCTGGCTGCAATATACCCAGCGCCATAGGGCATGTCTCCATGAGTGACAGTTGGTCCATCTTCAACAACAATCACGCGCTTACCTCGAATCTTCTCCATATCATCAATAGTGAGAGGAGAGGCTGCATCAATAATAGTTGCACTCGGATTGACAAACATGATGTTTTCCCTGACTTCTTCGATGTCTTCATAATCTGCGGTATCGATTTTGTTGATTACAACGACATCAGCCATGCGGAGGTTTGTTTCTCCTGGGTAATATGAGATTTCGTGGCCGGGCCTATGAGGGTCTGTTAACACAATTAGGAGATCTGGTTTGTAAAATGGGAAGTCATTATTGCCTCCATCCCATGTAATTACATCAGCTTCTTTCTCCGCCTGTTCAAGGATTTTACCATAATCTACGCCGGCATAGAGAATCACACCCATATTTATCATGGGCTCGTACTCTTCACGTTCCTCAATTGTACAATGGTACTTATCCATATCTTCAAGCTTTGCATATCGTTGGGCAATCTGTGTTGTAAGGTCTGGATCATATGGCATCGGGTGACGGATATTGACCGGTATTAATCCCATGCTGACTAGAATTTGGTTAACTCGCCTTGAGGTTTGACTTTTTCCACATCCGGTCCGAACAGCGCAGACAGCAACAACTGGCTTCTTACTTTTGATCATCGTTGTATCCGGCCCCATTAACCTCATATCTGGACCAAGGCTGTTTACCCATGCAATCTTATGTCCTACTACCTCATGTGGTAGGTCTGAGTACGCTAGAATACACTGCTCTACTTTATGTTCCCTGATGAGTTCGGGCAGCTTTTCTTCCGGATAGATTTTGATTCCATCAGGATAAAGTGGCCCCGAGAGTTCTGGGGGATATATTCTATCACCGATTCCTGGTATCTGTTCTGCAGTGAACGCAACAACCTCGTAGTCTTTGTTGTTTCTAAATGCGACATTAAAATTGTGAAAATCTCTTCCAGCCGCGCCCATAATTATGATTTTCTTCTTACTCAAGTCATGCTTCACTCCGAGTCTTGGGTGGTTATTGTCCTTTCAAACTTTTGAGCCAAGTTAAAAAATGTCTGGTCTAGTCAAATTGTTACAAAAAATCAAAATTAGAGAAGTTACTACGAAATTTTGGAGACAATATCGAATAATGCAGTCTCTCATTTTTCGAAAAAATACTCAGAAGGTTTTTACTAGATTGTTTTTAATGTAGTATGTGAGTAATACATCCTATACGTCGGGACGCACTCGTATAATGAGAAAATTACAAACCGTTAAATACGAGGCTGAATAAATAAGATGGAAGTGTGCTCATTTGAGCAAGCCGCCGGATTACAAGTGGGGTGCATAGTTGAAGCTAGTTAACCTGGCCAAGGAGTCAGTCAGGATTCTGAAGGAGTGTGGGGAAACAGGAATTAGGAGTGACATCCTAGCCGAGAGATTGCATACTCCAAAACGACGAGTTTATGATGTTATCGCAGTTTTGAAAGCGTTGAATCAAGTTACTACTACTCGTAAGTTTGATGGAACTATTGTCAAATGGATTGACAAAACAAAAGACTACATTCCTCGTGACGTTCATTCAACATTGAAGGGACAACTTGAACAAGAAAGTAATCAACGGAAAGAACTCCAAGTGCAAGTTGCGGAGCTAAAAGAACTGGTTCGTATATCTAAAATTAAACTCCGCAGAGAAACTACAGCAATTGAAACATCGGACAAGACTGAATTCAACACGACACAACTTCGTGTACGTGCACTCTCAAGTAATGGAATAAAGAGTGTAAAGCACTCTGGCGTCGAAGTAAGAATTGAAACACATGAAGCTGGAATGGTTGTCGATCCTTCAGAAATTGAAGTCGATGAGAAGAAAGCACTAATTACAAAACTTCAACGTCTTTGATAATCAATTATCCCAGTAATCTTATGGTGACCAGACTTCCTCGACGTACTTTAGTTAGTGCATCAAGTTCGCTTTCGTCAGATACAATTCTACCAATCACATTCACTTGGCTGAATGTTCTTTTGTCACCCAAATAGATGTCTAAAGAATCTCCGAGGGGTTGGTAGGCGATGTCTGCCTTCTTGACATCATTAGTTGGTTTTGCATTTCCCTTAGAGATGCCTAGAGTAATTTTCATCTCTCCTTGCAGGAGCGCTGCCCTGCCTTCAAAAGGAAGTCTTGATTTTATTTCTTCAACAATCAAGGGTGCATATATCCTATTTATGATGCCTTTTAGGATGAGGTCTCCTTCAAAAACGAATTCCAACTGAATATCTGTGTCGCTCAGTTCGCTCATATTGTTTCATTTGCAAATGGTCCTAAAATTTCCTATGCTATGCCTAGCAGCAAAGGCTTAATTGGACAAGGACCAAGCAGGACTTGGAGTGGATTGGGCTGGCCTCCACCAAACTCGACATCGCATTTGTAGTTGACACAACTGGATCAATGAAGGACGATATTACAGCAGTCAAGGACAGTCTTTTTGAGATTGTAAACCATATTACTAGTCGAACTGAGGGGTTGGAAATACGATTTGGTATTGTATCCTATCGCGATCATCCTCCTCAGGATCGAACATATGTAACACGTTTGTTTGATTTCAGTGAAAAAATAAAACATGTGCATAAATTAATCTCCGAACTAAGACCTTCCGAAGGTGGTGATACACCTGAGGCTGTTGCTGATGGGCTCTTTGATGCTCGTACAAAACTCTCTTGGGCACGCGAAGCATACAAAGTACTACTTCTAGTAGGCGATGCTCCTCCCCATGGGAAACGTTACAATAGCATAGGTGATGATTATTTTCCTGATGGATGTCCCATGGGATTCGATCCGATAGAAGAAGTCAAGAAGATGCGTTCAGACTTTGGTAGTACGGTCTTCATCTTTGTTTGCGGCTGCAATCCACTTGTTGAAGATTCATTTCGGAAAATAGCTTCATCTGTAGAAGATGGGAAATATTATTCTCTTCTTGAAGCCCATGAACTACCTGATGCAATTCTAAAAATCCTTGAGGGTGTTAGTGATTTAATCGAGGCTGATCGAAAAGTTCTCTCCTACTATGAAGCAAATGATGGGACATTTGATATGGGTGAAGCCGCCTCCACATTGAATCTTGAGTTACGAGAGTTAAAAACATCCCTGTCACGACTCCTTGAGCTGGGTCGAATAGCTCGTTGGCCCAAGGGACGACCATTATCACCCTCAGAGATGGGATTGACTGTTATTTTGGGGGAAGTTCCGAACAACATTGTTGCTGGAAAAGCATTCAACTTCAGTCTAAGAGTCAAGAATCCAAGTTCCACAGTTGTTGGGATTCGAATTATTGCATCTTTGGTAACTTCTGATGGCGTTTCTGAGGTCACAAACGAACATCATGATATAAGTTCAAAATCAGATAGAAAGTTGGAACTCAAATTTGTTCCAATGACCGAAACTAAGGGGAAAGCCAGTCTAAGAGTTGAAGTTTTCTATGGGTCTCGCTCGGTAGCGACTGAAATCTACAACACTCGTATCTATTGAGGGAGATGCTTCAGTGATTTTACGAGCAAGACAGGGGCGATATCAACAAGGCATCTGTTTTGTTTCGCCTGATATAATTGGTCCACACATTGAAGCAAGTAAACTCACTTCTGAATCTTCTTCACTCTATGCGGATGTCAAGATTTCAGAAAAAGTTCCTGAAGGAACCATCGTCTTAGATACACGTATCTTCGAAATGCTAAACTGTGAAGATGGTGAAGAGATAGATCTTAATGTCCTAAATATCAAGCTCCCTTATTGTTCTGAAATTAATCTAGATGTGATATCCAATAGAGAACTTGAGAACCATACTATCGCTCAGGCAATTTCTAGACGCATTGAGGATTTTAAGGATCATTTTGAGGGACTGGTTCTTTCACCGGGGCAGCAATTCTCTATTACAGAACTAGGCGTGACCTTTGTAGTCCGACATTTGGATCCAACCGAATCGACAACAAATGCTGCACGAATTAAATGGAAAAATCTTCTCAAAATTCATCTTGGAGCAACAGAATTTCAACCAAGTAATTTGTGCATTATTTCAGAAGTTGCAGCCGCAACACAAATTGCAGACATTAGAATGTATGTTGATGATGGGGATGAGAAATACATCACTAGGCATCAAGCAATTCTAAACATCCTTGATGGGATTCAATTAACTTTACCTAGAAATGGCAATGATGTACAATTTGCCGGAATTGCTTTTTCTGATGAAGTAGTTCCCTTCACAACCTTCGATTCACAAACTGGTGAAGAAAGTGAAATCTCAACTCTATTCTCATCTGCGGTCCTTCGTGCATTTGGAAGGTGGATGAATGCCTTACTTGATAAATTCTCAAATAGACCGTCAAATCCTGGTGAAGCTCTGAAGTATGGACTGGACAAAGCTCAAGCAATGAGTGAGATAAACGGTCTACCAACCGCCATTGTCCTTTTTTCATCAGGCGTGTATTCAGCAGGTCAAAATCCAGTGAAGGTGACACGAATCAATCTTGGAGATAAACACATCAAATTCCTTACTATCTCAGTTGGAAAAGATTCCGCAACAGACATTATGGAAGCAATAGCTAAAGAAGGAAAGGGGACTACAATTCATATGGATGCTGGCGAGAAGATGAAGTTGATTGTTGATAGCATAAATAGGATATTGGTAAATTAGGGGTGAACACCTTGAGTTCTGATATAGCTACACATCTTCAAGCACTTTATCATAGTGGTCAAATCTCTGGATACATACATTCACGGTTGCCTGAAGGGTCTCTAAAGACTGGATGGATTGAACAAGGTCTTGTATCTAAAGCTGTGAAAGGAAATTTACGGGATAAGAACAACCAGGAGTCCCTTGTAATACCTTCTGATAGATTCACTAGACTGACAAGAGATCGAGGTGAACAGATTGACTTTGCATTATTCATAATTGGTCCAAAAGGTCTCAGTGCAAGAAAGTTTGTCGCGATGGTCTTTGGAAAACAAGACAACCAATATCTGATCGCCTTCCAAACATATAGAACGACTCTAAATGAAATTATGAAATTCATTCTTCAAAATGTACTCAGAGAGAAAGTAGCTAAATCCTTTGAAGAGCCTAATTTAGATTATATTGAACAACTTAGATTGGATGCCTCTGAAGGGTTGGTGCATGAAATGACCGTTGTCACTCTCCCGAAAAAGGAAGAGAAAATATCAGATTGGATGAAAGAAGTCCTGCTGAGTCCATCTTCCGAAAATATCGAAATCCACCATGGTACATCTAATATTATCCCCAAATTTGCTATGCTAATTACTCGATGGCTCACAGGTTTAGAACTATTCAAGGGTAAATCAAATGGAATCGCCAGTCTAATTTTCATGGGTCACAAATCTATGGACACATGTTTCTGGGATCAAACTCAAAGAATTGCTGCCTTTACAATTTTCAATAATACGCAGCTTTATTGGTTGTCTCGAAAATATCTCGAGTCTCTTTGGGTTGATCCTGGAGAAAGTATCGACACACAATCTCCGCCTAGAGAAGTCATAGTTGAAACACGTTCTTTTTCTGTGAGTCCGGTAAAACAGCCGCCCCCAGAAGAGCACGAAAAATCCGTTCCGGTTTCTACAACCCAAACCCAGAAGATTCTATCAAGTCTATCCGAACGCTTGGATTTGCTTGAATCACGACTCAAATCATCTTTGCCATCTGGTGAGGC
>JBHLQJ010000184.1:0-5974 GCA_048884945.1 Candidatus Thorarchaeota archaeon
CCAAGGTATGTGTATTTCCGAAACCGACTCTCTGGGAAGTCATTATCTATACTATCGATGAATGCAACTATTTCCGTGTTTATTACTAAATCCTGCTCATTCACAATCTCTGCAATTTCTCCGATAGTTGTTGCATTTGTTACATAGAATTCTGAAGTGCACTGAACCTCCATATCGACCAGAATGTCTTGAGTCATCTCTTCAAGCACGTTAGAGCTTGTACTATCCATATAGAATAAGATACCACCTAAAACTCCGGCTGAGAGAGAAAACAGGAGCAAGGTGGCGAGAACCTGAGGGCTTTGTGACATGAGTCTAGATATGAGAAACATCAAGCTCCCTCCACATATGGGCCTGCCTCTGTCCATGTACTGTTTAGTGCTTCACTAAGATTTACTCGTGAACTTAGTACTGCAATAAGCGCAATGAAGACTATTACACAGAGTATGAAAAATGAAAGAATTAACGCCATTAAGAACCATGGCGCAAGAACAGTTACAGGAGTGGGATAGATGTATGTCACACCACCATAAGTTCTGACTGCAGACAGAAGTGAATTTACTGATAAAACGGGTGTGAATAGTCCGAGTAATAAGACACTGAATAAAAGAAGAACAAGCATCTCTGATGCCTGTATCCTTATAATGAGAGATCTCTCAGTTCCTAAAGATCTTAGAAGAGCAATTTCTCTTTTCCTAGACTCTATTCCTTCTATTGCGTAGACTATGAATGCTCCAAAAATAGTTCCTACGCTGATAATCGTCATTAGAGTATCAGAAGAACGATCGAGAACATAGATATCTTGTGACAGATATGTTTCAACCTCGTGATACGCTGATGCCCATTCCTTATTATCCAATACCTCCATCCACTCATAAGTAAGATATTCTTCAGTAATGAGAGTCGCATTGGATGGATCTTCAACTCTCATGCAGAATACATTTTCAACATCGTTTCCTTGCGAGAAGACTACATCAACATCGTCCTTGCTCACCCATACCTTTCCCGCACCCACACTATAAGTCCAAGTGATGCCTGGATAGGGATCGTTTCCGCTTCCAAATGTCAGGGTGTCCGGAAGTGCTTCAACAATTCCAATTATACTGAATTCAAGCGCTTCGAGATTTGTTTGATTGCGCCAGAATGCTCGCAAGAGACCTCCAGTTGATAGCAGATACTGTTGCGCAATGTCTTGCGTAACAATGGCTCCATATTTCACTACTGCAAGCTGTTCCATCAACAGACCAAGGTCTGATTCGTTCAGTCTATTGCCAACAGAGTCATAACCCACACGTGAATACTCGTCAGGATCAATTGCGATAAACTCGAAAGAACCCTCAGTCCCAGTAGATAGTGAGAGAGATAATTTACGAATAAGGCTTCCAGTTGACGAAGGAATTGCACCAGTGAGATTTCCAATGAATGAGTCCCATTGTTGTGATTCTTCTAAATCGAGGTGAAATGCTAAGTCTCCTCCTATTGCAAATCTTGATTGATTCATTCTTGTATAGGGTAGAGTTGCATCATTAATTGCATAATTCCAGCCAAGACTCATAGCTAATACAAGAACAATAATGAGTGGTCCTGATGATGAAGTTGCTCTACTTATTCTTCGAATGCCAATTGACGCAGGAATTCGTCCAACTATTACGCCAAAGACTCTAGACAAACGATTGGCGCCTCGTTTCAGTCCTTTGAGTGCAAGACTTGTTAATCCTAGAAACAACGTGAAGGGCAAGAATCCAAGAATTGTGTATAGAAATGGATTTCGTGCCACAGCAGTGCCTTCCAAATTGAGTGCAACGAGAAAAGCTGCACTCAGAGTAAGTAGAGCTACATCGCCTCTGATAAAACTCAATGCTCTAGTTATTTTTGCGAGCCTTCCAGTTCCTTCTCCGACTCTAATTGTAAAGAGTCCTCTCATCTGATACATCGCCAAAACAATAAGTGGTAGAACCATCCCAGCAAAAGATGAATAGAGTAGTCCATCAAAAGAAACCAAAAGTGGTTTTGTGAAGATTTTTTGAAAATTAATTGTAAAGAATCCTTCTGAGGCAATAGCAAATCTACTGATTATGAGACCAATTACAAACCCTGGAAGAATAGAAAGAATTGCCATAATGGCAATCTCAATGTTGATCATGAAACTGACTCGAAAATGTGAAGCTCCTCTCGCAACCAACATACTGACTTCATAATCCCTCTCACTCCAGACATGATTGATAGCCAAGTAAATTACTGCAAGCTCGAGGAGGATTAAACCACCACTTCGAATGATCTGAGATGTTCGAAGGTTTCTTAGATAGCTTATATAATCTTCAATTCCATCAGCTAGGAAATTAATGATAGTATATTGAGATGTTCCTGTTCGTCCATATAATGGATTAAGTTTCCTAATTTCCTCATCAATGCTATTTAGATACTCAAGGGATTGAACAGGATTGAAAGCTACAACTTTGCTTCTATCTACATTTGCATAGATGAATACAGCAGCCATGGAGTCACTTATCGAAGAATGGAGGAGAACATGTCCACGAATATAATAGAATGAATTTGCGTAACCTGTTTCTCCGTGCTCAAAGATGCCTGAAACAATGGTTGGTCTATAGGAAGGGTTCTCAGGATTATTTGACGTAAAAGAATAATTGACTTTGTCTCCAACATCAACATAGAGCCGATTTGCTGTGAGAGTCGAGATGGCTATTTCTGATTCATCTGCAGGAAACCTTCCTTCTACAAGAACAAATATGGTGGGGTATGTTTCAATAAATTCTTCATTATATCCTAGAGCAAAGGTGCTAGCTTGCCACCATAGTCCAATTGAATCTGCTGCAAGGTAGATATGAGATCCATGAACTGCAGCAGCTGCGTCGATTCCTGAAATCTCTCGAAATTCATCCATTCTATTGTCAATCCCAGTCCCTAATGCTACTAAAGAAACAGGACCAACATTATTGCTGGAATTCCAGACATCCATTGAATATGAGTCAACGAAGACCATAATACCAGCTATTATAGCTGAAGAGAGCATGAAACAAAAGAGAGCAACCAATTTTCTTCTCTTACCTTGAAATACATCATAACCTATTGGATTGACTACCAATTGGGATCGCCTTCCCGACTTGCTCTCACAATCATTGGACTCTTGACCCCGAAAATCCTTCTAATAAACCGCACTTTTATAGCAGAGATTAATATCAACTTCATTATGAAACTAAGGATAATTCCATTCTTCTCATCCATCTCACCAGAAGGCATCAAGGATCTGGTGCTTAATCAGTTTTAACCAGTCAAAGCAGAAATCGTTGAGCCCACGAATTTTAAACACGAATCTAAATCTGATCGGAACTTTCTGTTCATTGGAACCGGCGGTACAGAAAATGAAGTTGCAGAATTTTTATCTAATAATCCAATCTCACCTCCAGTTATTATTCTAAGCTATGACCTTCGTAATTCCCTTCCAGCAGCCATGGAGATTAGAACATACCTTCAGAATGAAGGTATTGAAGCCAAGATAATCCATTCTTCACCTCCTGAGCTTATCCAAGTTGTTTCAGAGTGGTGTGATTTTATTGAAATATTGGCACAATTAAGCGAAAGTACTCTTGGCATAGTAGGTCACCCCTCTTCTTGGCTCATTGCCTCAATTGTAAACACCGACAAGGTGAAGACTCGATGGGGGCTCACCACAAAACAGATTCCTCTTGATACACTCATAGAGTCCACAAAATCAACTGGCATCACGGAATATTCAACCTCATTCAAGCAATCATCTGTATCATGTACTCCCACTGATGATGACATTCGAAAGGCTGGATTGGTGGCTCAAGCCCTCATAGAATTGGTGCGTGAACATAACTTGAATGCAGTTACCGTTGAATGCTTCAGTTTGCTCATGGAAACAAGTGTTTCGGGATGTTTTGCTCTTTCACTTCTTAATGACCTCAAGGAATCGACAGCAGGGTGCGAGGGCGATGTTCCATCAACCTTCACAATGATGCTCGGGCGAATGATTACTGGTAAACTAGGCTTTATGTCGAATGTAACTCATATTGATAAAAAGGAAAATACTGCTATATTTGCTCATTGCACAGTTCCTAGATCACTAGCAGAAAAGTATGAGATCACATCTCACTTTGAAACTGGGTTAAGCATTGGAATACGTGGGACATTGTCGCACCAACCTGTCACAGTTTTCAAGGTATTTGGAGAAGATTTGAGTAAGTATTGGGTTTCCGATGGCGTCATATTAGAGAACTTGGTGAATGAAACTGGATGTAGGACACAGATTCGCGTTAGATTAGAAGAGAAAGTTGATTATTTCTTGGAGCGGTCATTAGCAAATCATCACATTGTTTTTCCAGGAAAACACGCTGAAAAGATACGCAGGTTCTTCTCATTTATTTAGAGTGATACTCCCAGTGTTGATGAAGAGAATGAACCGGAAGATAAAGGTTCCCTTATATCCCTAATAAGGTCCTACAAGAAAGTCCTAGGACCCGCTCGCAAAAGGTAGGCGCTTCTCATCCCTGTGTAATAGACTGTAAATCCTCCAATCGAATATCTCTAGACTCTCTTTGCCTTGCATTTACTAGAGAAAAAAGGAGTTGACTGAAATGCTATTGACGCCGTTTCAGACTGCTGATAAAATTCAGAGAGTCATGTGCAAAACAGGAACCCCTGCATTAGACAGTCTACTTGATGGGGGTTTTGAAACAGGACTCATCTACCTTTTTTATGGTTCTGACTACTTGCAGTATATTCTCCTTAAAGCAGCTGTTCATGCACAACTTCCACTTTCACAAGGCGGATTCTTGAGTCCAACAGTCATGATTGATAGTTCGAATATGATGGATCTTGTAAAGCTGAGAGACCTTTCCTTCCAGCTCGGACTTGAGCCAGAGGAAGTGATGGAAATGATCTATATTTCTCGAGCCTTCAATTCAACTCAGACCTATGATCTGGTCATCAACCATCTTGATGAATTCTTTAATCGAATTCCCGCAAAAATGTTAATCCTTCCTGGTTTGGTAGATCTCTTTATGAGCGAAGGCTTGGATGCTGATAGAACAAGACAGATGACTCATCTGTCTGCAAGAATCAACGCTTTCACACTAAGACATGACCTTATCACTCTTATTTCAACGCAATTCAATAGCAATAAACTGGAAACGCCTCCAGTTGGAAAAGCATTGGCTAGTTCAGCTCAGGTCCACATTCGTGTGGATGAAACTCCTATGCGTACTGTGTATTCACTAGCAAAACATCCAAGCTTGCCTATCCGTAGTGAATCTCAAACAAAGATGGGTCCTGCATTTGGAGTTACTCTTCCTCTTGATTACTTCTTTAGGGACGAGTCAACCACTTAACTTCCAGATAGACAAAGAATTTACCAATCTAAATTAAAATCAGTATGATCGTCTGTAAGTTCTTCTTTGGGCTTTTCTCCAGAAAGTCGCAATGGGAATTCGATAAACGGATCGAGTGACAATCCAACCTCCATTACAACTTTGAGAACAAGCGAGGTCTTGATGAGTCTACTTTCAAAAGGAATCACTGTACTCCAATCATGATGAATCGTTTCCTCAAGCCAATGGTCGAAATCATTGCTTGTTATTGGAACATGTTTCTCGTTAATCACAATCTTGGAGTCTAGTTTAGTTCCCTTGCATATCACATCTTCTCGTCTTAAGATATCTAATCGTACTCCTTTTACTCGCGATCGTTCCTTTACAAGAAATCTGATTTCGAATCCTCGCTTTGGTCTAAGAATATCTGTCTGAATTTCAGCTTGTAGATTTTCTGTTTCTCTTTTTATTGGCAAAGTTTCAGAAATGGGTTCGGGGATATATTGTGGGAGGGGTGTTTTTACGTTGAGCTCAATCTTTGATTTTGGATCCAATGCTCGGTCAATCTCAACATCTACTCTGTTTGCCAGGATTTCAATCGCAATACGCTCCTGCTCATATATGCT
>JBHLQJ010000185.1:0-5971 GCA_048884945.1 Candidatus Thorarchaeota archaeon
TGATATGGGGTTATGGGGGAATTTTTGGTTTTCTTTTACATCAGCCTATGGATCTATACTTCCTGGAATATCTTCAACTTGTAATCATTCTAAATTTCATCTTTGGTTTAATCATTCTGTTACTAATATGGATTATAAAATGACACATCATCATGATTTCTGAATGACCCGTCAGTAGGAAATTATACAGGAACAGGGAATAAGAACATACTAGCGAATGGTGTAGATAATGTCAAGAATAGAATCAATCATAACAGAACACATACAAACTCATCTTGCTGGTGACGATTTCATAACAACATATGGAAAAGAGCCTACAGCTAGACATCATATAATTGTAAAGATCGAGTCGAATGATGGATATGTTGGAATTGGTGAGGCTTGTCCTCTGCCTTTCACTCATGACGATAATCCTACAAAGATAAGACATGATATCGAGAATGAACTAACTCCTTATCTCATTGGGAAAGATGTGTTTGATTCAGTTGTTTTTGCAGAGCTGACGAGTAAATTCCCCAATGTGGGAGGAACTGCTCGAACGGGCGTTGATCTTGCTCTATACGATTTAATTGGTAAAATCCAAAATCTCCCAGTCTACGATCTTCTTGGAGGGCGATGCCGGAATAAAGTAGAAATTGCCGCAGTCCTAGGTATTGGAACTCCTCAAACAATTGCACGTGAAGCGGTTTATCAGTTCAGCAAGGGTGTAAAATCTGTAAAAATCAAGGTTGGCTTAGATGTTGAGAGGGATGTTGAAACACTAAGACTTGTGAGGGATTCAGTTGGGTACTCAGTAAAAATAAGAGCGGATGCGAATACTGGTTATTCTTTGAAGCAGGCAGAAAAAGTGATCAGTGAGTTTGACAAACTGGACTTGGAATACCTGGAGCAGCCACTGGCAATTGATAATTACGAGGGTATGAACCAACTAAGAAAAACCAGTAGTGTTCCTATTATGGCGGATGAATCACTCTATTCATATGAAGACGCTCAGAAACTAATTCGATATGATGCAGTAGATTTCTTTGGAATGAAACTCATCAAACACGGCGGAATATATCAAAGTAAAAGGATATCTCAGATTGCCGAGAACAACGATATTGAGTGTGTCATTATAAGTCCCTGGGAAACTCAAATTGGTATTTCTGGAGGAGTTCATCTTGTACTAGCTTCTTCAAACTTTAATCACGCTCACGAGATTGCGCCTGGTTCTCTAAAAGATGACCCCTTCTTTGGACTTGAAGAAAATCTTGGAGAATATCAGCTACCTCACGGACCAGGTCTTGGAATCAACTCTAAGATTCACGATTGAAGAGATTAGTCCGCTCACCATAATAGTGAAACTAACACATTGTCTATGATTTTAACATCTTATTGTTAAAAAGGCAGTCCTAGCCAATTTTGACTGCAAGAAATAAGGCGTCGAGGTAATAAGCAAACACCGTGCTTTGAATATGTGGAGGGCTCTATTAATTTATCATGACATATCCAAAGAATAGAGCTCTCATGAATAGGAAGTGATGACAGTGATTCAGTGTCGACGATGTAAGAAGAAGATTAGAGGAGAACCAACTTATGTTGGAAATCCTGCACGTCCATTTTGCAAGGCTTGTGCTAGTAAAGTTACTCCCTAGTAGAAGTTATGAAAGAATTGGTGGACCGAGTTGGATTTGAACTCGGACCTTTTGGAAGACAATCATTATTTCAAGATTATGAGATATTCTTGTTCGAAAGAAAGGAAAACAACTGAGGGAACAAACCCTCAGTTTGCATTTATCTCTGTATCTGCAGTTGTTTTGAATCGCGGCAAAATCAATCCAAGCAGAAACATCCAAAACAAATCAAGAATCAGGGAATACACAATCATTCTGGTGGGTAGTGATAGAATGTTCTCAAGATAGACCCTGAAAAAGAGAAGTACAATCAATCCTACTAAACCAATTATAGCAATTACATAGTTTATTCTGTGATAGAGAGAAAATAACCAATTAATGTTCTCAGTAGCAAGTATGACACTCCCAGTTAAGAGCAAAATCAAACCAGTGTCAGACCAGATTAATCTTAAATCATCTCCAATTGGAAAGATGCTCAGCCAACTTTGAATGGCAAAGGCTATTATTACTAGAAGAAGTCCAAGTGCATTGTACATTCTATTGAATTGAGATTTCAATAAACTATTCATCCAAAAAGCCCACAAAAGTTTCAGAATATAATTATGATGATTCGCTAACAACTATATTCTTCAGTTGAACATTGTAATAGCCCATACTGGGTCAAAATAAGATGTGGTGGACCGAGCGAGATTTGAAATTGTTTTCTTCTAGATGCGATTAATGTGAAATCTGCCAATTTATGAAAAGGCATTTAACACCTGAAATTGATAATAACCAGTCGTTGTGGAGGTCGAGATGTTGCAATGAAAAATTGCGATCTAGTTAGTCTAGCAACTATCTTGATAATTATCATGGTAGGATTTAGTGCTGCACCTATGAGTTTCAGGGGAGTTTCTACTGATATAATTTCATTAAGTGATAGTGGAAATTCAATAATCATTGGAACAACACAGGGTGTTGAATCAACCCTTGACATGGCTCAAGCTTATGATATCTTTGGATGGACAATGATCTCATGTCTTGGATCAGGGTTAGTAGAGATTCGACCTAATTCTATTGCAACAAATGACGACATAGTTCCAGCACTTGCAGAGAGTTGGTATATTTCTGCAGACGGGACTATCTGGGATTTTAATCTGAGAGAGGGAGTTGTATATGAAAATGGGAATCTATTCAATGCTACACATGTAAAATATTCATTTGATAGGAATTGCAACTTGACTGGTACAGGTCTACTAATGCTTGATGGTCCACAATTCAATATTGGTTACAATGATATTATCGCTAATGTAACTATCATGAGTGAATTTGTTGTTAGATTCTACCTCAAGATTCCATTTGCGCCATTTTTGAAGTTACTAGCAATTCCTCCATCGTTTATTGTTGATCCAGTTTATGCCCCAATGGACGAACTTGTGACCTATATTGAGGGAAATCCTCGAGGAAGTCATCCTTGTGGACTTGGACCCTTTATCCTTGAAAGCTGGTCACGCGTTGGTGGAACAGATGAAGAGATTAGATTGATTGCCAATCCAAATTATTGGGATAGCAGTTCTGGAGAACCAAAGTCTGATGAAATTAGTGTGAGGTTCTATAGTAGTGAAACAGCATTGGCAGCTGCGAAAATTAGCGGTGAAATTGATATTGCGCATAGAGACTTAACGCCTGTTCAAATAGACGCATTCATGGAAATGGAAGAGATGGATGTCTATAGTGAGCCAAATGCTCAAATCCAATACATATGTTTCAATCAAAATACTTACCCCTATAACGAAACTTTGATTCGACAAGGAATTGCCGCAGCATTAAATCGAAGTCATGTGTGTGATGTCGTCTTCAATGGCAAAATGATTCCGCTTGAAAGCATAGTACCAACCAATCTAGAGTATTACTATCCCTCATTCGGGATTTATGGAGAGAGTAATTACACATTTACTAGAGCAGCCCTCCAGTCTTTGGGTTATAATGAATCTCGTAAATTGCATCTTGATCTATATTATGAAACCTCAGGGCATTATCCATTAAGTACGGAACAAGCTTTGGTATACCAGAGCCAGTTGGAGATTTCAGGTGTTATCGATGTTTCTCTTCATAGTCTTGAATGGCCTACATATAGATTGTTTAGAAATGCTGGTACAATGCCTGTCTTCATTTATGGTTGGAATGGCCATTACAGTGATGCAGATGACTATGCATTCTTGCCATTTGCACTGTGGTTGAACCTTGGTTATAATGAAAGCTATCCGCAGGGCGGAATAGATCAGTATAACCTCTGGCTTGAAGGAAGGTCGAATATGACAGATGAGGGAAGAAGTGCAGCCTATTATGGTCTTCAGGAGTTACAAGCAGATGAGTGTTCAATTATTCCAGTCTGGCAGGGTAGCGACTATGCTATATCAGATACTGACATATCTGGAGTCTATATCGATATTTCTGGGCTTCTAAGATATTGGCTCTTGGAAATTATAGATACAACATCAACAACTACTACATCAGAAACATTGCCAACTCCAACAACCACTAACACCACTGACAACGGTTTTCCATTTGAAATGATTACTCTGTTTATTTCGGTGTCATCTGCTTGTGTGATAATAGTCATTGTAATTGTGATTATTAATTCAAGGAAAAGATAGTGGAATGAAACTTCAGCGTGAAGAGAATGGTGGACCGAGCGAGATTTGAACTCGCGACCTTCTGGATGCAAACCAGACGATCTGCCAGGCTGATCTATCGGCCCATGTCTGTTGAGAGCGTTTTCGAATGATTGTTTTAACCCTTACGCTCTCGCCTCGTTTCTGCGTAGAAAGTAATTATCTTATCAACTCAGTTGGCGGCACGACTATTAAAGAAGGCTCAGAATTGACACGGAAACTTAGTAGAAAAGAGATTGCGGAAATTGGCATCTATGATTTCTTGGGTTATATTGGAGCATTCAACACTCCTTTCATTGGAGGAATGGATGGTACATTCAATCTTCTAAAGAAGTTGCAGATCACAGAAGATAGTCATGTGCTTGAAGTTGGATGCGCAACAGGGTTCACGAGTTGCATGATTGCAGAGAAGTATGGTTGTTCTGTGACTGGAATTGACCTATCTGAGATTCTTGTGGAAAAAGCAAGAGAGAGAGCAGAGAAACATAATCTTACGAATGTGAGCTTTGAGGTAGCGAATGCTTTGAATCTGCCCTTCAAAGATGACACATTTGATTCTGTATTTGCAGTTGCAGTTACAGCTTTAATTCCTGACAAGTATGCAGCTCTAAAAGAGTATTTACGAGTTGCAAAACCTAAAGGGGTGATTGGGACGCTAGACTTGTTCTTGAGAGAGTCAGCTCCCGCTGAAGCTCGCAATAAATTCAACAAGATATTCATGGACATTTTAGGATCTGACAATGAAATAATGAACATAAGTGAATGGAGAAACCTGTTTGGCGAATTGGGGCTCAACGGTGTTCAAATAGATGAGAACTACAATAATGTCTTTGAAATGCCACGGAATAGGTCCAGTGCAACAGGAGCAACATTGAAGCTAGTTTATCACATGATCATCAATGGAGAAGTCCGTCGCAGAGCCATGAAGTTGATGAGAATGAGAAACACAGTCACTCTGAAATCAGAGGGCGAATATGAAAATGTGGGGTATCTTATATTCAAAGCAATGAAGCCATACTAGTCTGGACTATGTTGGTAATCCTCACGAATTGAATCGAGCCAAAACGGTGCTCCTTTAAGCTTTGATGCTTCTTCAATGCTAAGTTCCTCATACTTCACTTTCGACAAATCATCAGGGATAATCCCGCTCACACCTGCAGGATCTTCGATAATTAGAGTGAAAGCAAGATTACCTTCAATAGCTTGATTCATTTTTCCAAGAATTTCAGCACCTTTCGCCTTCTCTTTGGTTTTCTCTGCAAAACTAATCGCTGTTTCTACCACAGAGATGGTGCGTTGGAGAACTCCTTCAACATTGGTGATGAAAGACTCAGCTGCAGGACCAGGTTCAACATCAATTCCAAACTCAGGAAGTCTCATGGTACCAGATCCCGAACGAACTACTCGGGCTCGAAGAAGATTTTGATTATCGATAAAGAGCGTGAAACGAGCAGGTTTCCTCTTTTCAGCCGAAAACACATCATTGTGGTGGAAATTGCACGATGGACATTCCATTGAGAACATGGCTAGCTCATTGAAGAAAGGTATGCTGTAAAGTAAGGAACGTACTTGGAGGTTTGCCGCGTTACAGGAGGGACAAACAATGCCATACTCTTCCTTGGCGGACATGTAAATCATCTCTAGGAAGGGACATCATCCTATAAGGGTGACCATAGAGATGTTTCGCTCTTTGCTGAGTACATC
>JBHLQJ010000186.1:0-5920 GCA_048884945.1 Candidatus Thorarchaeota archaeon
ATGTTATAGTAGATCAGACAACAGCTGTCAATGCTCTAGATGCAAATGATGATTTCATAGTAACTGTAATATTTGACAGTGTCTATGTCGTGTTGGCCGGAGTTAGCAATTCAGAGAGAGATATAATTGCCCCAGCTACTTTCAATGCAACAGTAGGGAGCAGCATCATAGTATACTTCCAACTACGCTATGACTCGGATGAAACATATATTGATTATACAAACACCATAGTCCGCATTAATGGAAAGCAAGCCTCATTCAATGCAGAAACCCAGAGATGGGAGGCATCATTTGAGGAATCAGAAGTTGGTCTTGTGATTTATGAAATCGACGTGTTTGAAGATCAATACGGACTAACGAAGGTCGATCATAGAAATAGAGTGCCTAGTGTCTACTGGTCTAGTCCACCAATCCCAATTGAGGTCCTATACCTTGGCTTAGCTGTAATAGCTGGCATTGCTGTTGTTTTATTTGTCGCAAGAACAAGAAAACGAGTCACAAAACTTGAACATGCACTCACACCTGAAGAACTGCTCTCCCTTGAAGAAGTGGGTATTTCTGCAACGATGAGAGAACAGATGGTAACACAGCTCGAGTGGCTACGAAACGTGTCAGATGAGATTCAATTTACAGGAACAGATGTCCTCCGAGTGTTGAATGAAGAATTGATTAAAGCTAAACAGATGTACACTCGAGCATTTGAACTAGAATCTCCAACTGAGCCAGCAGGTCAACGTCTAAAAGAGATGCTTCTTGAACGCATTGATACTGTTCTGGAAGCAATTGAAAAAGAATTGGAACGTCGTTAATTCTAGTCGCTTTTGGGTACAGGTAACATAAGGTCTCGGAAAGTTTTGACGACTAAGAAATTAGCTTCTTGTTTAACTTCTTGATTAAGAACCTGCCCATGCCAATTTTCAGGTGGAACAATATCTACAAATCCTTTGAGAAAATTGCTGAGGGAAATTCTTGCTCTAAAATTCTCTTTCTCTGCGATCAATGCACCCATATATTCTCCTTCATGTTCCATGATGATTGTCTTTCCCTCATGAGATAAAGATCTAATCTGACCAGCATCTGGGAAAATCTCTAATCCAACAGAAGTTACAGCGGACAATAATCCATAAACCAAGAAATCAGCCATCTGCAATTCAGCATCAAAGTCATATGCGAATACAGGAAGTCCGTCTTTTGGCTTCATAACAACAAGTCGATAAAGTTTCACGGGCACCAATATCGGCTTACGTGAGAGCTCCATTTCCATGAGTCTAGCAAATACTCCAGGAATTTCTTCCAAACTTTCTTCTAAATCCGTGTCTTCCGAATATTCAATATCATATTTGAGGCCAGGTTTCTCTAGCTTTTGAATCTCCACAATCTCGTGGTTAATCACCTTCACAACAGTGGCGAGTTTGTTGTCAAGAGCCAAAGCTTTTGCTCTCAATAGATCATGCTTTGCTCCGACCATATCTTTTGCTGTTCGTTTTAAGATTGCTCGGAGTAGTAAGGATTCAACAATGCCTGGAGCAAGGTTTTGTTCCTCTGCAATTTGAGCGAGATTCTCGGAATAGTTTAGGGCAATTTTGTAGTCATTTTCCTCGCCATGAATCTGGTACCTTTTCAAATGAACCGATGCTAGCTGGACTTGTGACTTGATCACGTAATCAAACATATCGCCTTCAACAGCTAAATTAAGAGCCTCTTCAAGCAGTTTGATTGCTTCATCTAGATTCATTCTCTGATGCTGAAGAACGCCCCTAGTATAATTCATGATGACATTCCCTGCATCGAAGGCTTTTTCGCCTTCACTCTTCTCGAATAGAGAACTGCGGGGTTTATCAGTCAAGAGCTCTTTCACTCCAATATAATTTTGAAACTCCTTTCCATATTTATTGGAAAAAGTATGTCAAAAAGTTATTCCAGATTGATTTGTACATAGTGAATTAGTATGTTTACCTTTTAACTATTTAATATCTGAATATAGAACATCAAGATAGTCCAAAAATCACCACTCCACATGAGTTGTTCACGATACTCTTGATATTAGTATTCGATGCATATCTGTGAAACTTGTGAATCTATCCATATTTAATTCGTGGATCAAGAACACCATAGAGCAAGTCTGCAACAAAATTTGCTAGAATTGTGACTATGGCAATAATCATGAAGATTGCCTGCACAACGGGAAAGTCGAGTGCTATCAAGCTATCAAAGATAAACCGACCAAGACCACGCCATGAAAAGACAGTTTCTATTAGAACAGTTCCAGTAATTAGACCACTAAAAGTAAATGCCATAGCAGTAACCATTGGCAGCATTGCGTTTTTCATGCCATGTTTGTATAGCACTTGGTTCTCATCCAATCCTTTTGCACGGGCTGTAAGAATATAGTCCTCTGTCAAGACATTTACTAAATTATTCCTCATATAGAGAAACCAATAGCCATATGCTCCAATTGCTAAGGTCATCATTGGAAGAATAAGATGGTACAGAACATCACCCGCCACCATTAATGCTCCAAATGGACTTGTCCTGGCAACTTCCCAAACCTCGTAGCTGATAGTTCCAAACTGAGGGAAGCCAAAAGCAACTCCAAAAGTTGCTTCAGTCCATGCGGGAAGCATGTAGCCAAAAAACATGAGAAGAATCATCCCTATCCAAAAAAAAGGCAATGCGTATAGGAACAGTGATAGTGTGATTGCTCCAAGGTCTTTCTTTGAACCCGGGTCAGCTGCCACCTTGACACCAGTCCAGATGCCCAAAAGAATTGAAATCATAGAAGCAGTCCCCATCAACAACAGTGTGTTAGGTAGACGCTCAACAATTGACTCCATCACTGGACGCTTGCTCAGAAATGAAACTCCAAAGTTCCCAGTGAACATGCTGACAAGATAACGCCAGAACATATAGATCCAGTCAAATATGTCAGGATTCATTACTAGTCCAAAGTTGGCATACATTTGTTCCAAGAGGTCTTGTGTCAGGTTACGACGAAGCTCATCACTGAGCATAAGGCTAATCGGATTGGCACCAAACAAGAAGGTTGGAAGCCGAAACAGAAAGAAGTTGAAGCAAACTACAGCTACTATTAGGAGAAACATGTACGCACATCTTCGTATCACATATTCGCGCAAACCCATCAGCGATCTCCCCTACGAAACGCAATACCTAGCATCACTATGTATATGTATTCCTTAAAAATGTATCAATTCATGTAGATGATAATCGATTTGGTTCAATACTAGATGTAGGATACTTCCATGCCAAAAAACCGACGACCTTATCTAAGGCCTCTGTCCATGTCAATCACAGCGTGTGAGAGGTCAGGAGTGTGTACGAGCGCTTTGAGCCATCTGAACGAATTTTTGTCGATCGTGAGGAATATCTCGAATGGATGGATCAAGCTCTAGCACGATGTCAGAATAAAAGTGTTGTACTACATCTCAAAGGAATTGGTGGTATTGGTAAATCATCACTGCTTGACCATTGGGCAAACACAATTCAAACGACAATCCGAGTAGACTGCGAACAGCATTCTGAGTTCTATGATCGACTGAACATGATAGCTAAAGGGGTGACGCTCCAAGGTGTGAAACTACAACGCTTTGATGTCCTCTGGCAGATCAGACAGCGGTTCGTTGAAGGAGTTGAACCTGTTCAGGAAGCAGGTCGCCAATGGGCAAAAGAAGTGTTCATGGCAATTCCTTTCATTGGCACTTTAACCATTATTGGTAGTGCGATTTCAGCTGTTGGTTCTCAGGTAACTCCAAAATTGAAGGGCAAGTTTAGTATAGTCGGAAAATGGTTGCAAGAAAGATTAGGAAAGAATCATGTTGAAAGACTTCTCGAGATTCTGTGGAAAGAACCCCATCATGCAGAGTTCTTGTATCTCGATGCGTTGCTCGAAGATATCAATCTTAGAGGTAGTATTAATGTTCCACTTCTCTTTCTATTGGACAGCTTTGAATATGTTGACAATGAGAAAGCAAAATGGAGGTATGGTGGCAGACAGATTACAGAAACTGAACTCTGGAGCGTCTTTCTTTGTTCGTTATCTAACTCTGTTGGAGTGATTGCTGGTAGACGAGCAGTAATCGCAGAAATGAAAGACCAAGTGGAAGAATCTGAACTGCTTGAATTGGATACAGAGAGTAGCAATGAGTTGCTAAGGTTAAGAAAAATATCTGATTCAAAGCTTCAGGAAAAGATAGTGAGTGTGAGTGGTGGAAATCCATTTGTGATTGGTGCTATCTGTGACTTAATTGATACAGGAAATACTTCGTTCGAAGACATTGAAGATCTCGGAGCAGATACACTCGAAGAAGTGCGAATCAGAACTTGGCGTCGTCTCTTCAATGAGGCGCATGATCTGACACCTTTCATTGATCGCGCTGGACTTTTGCCATTCTTCAGCAGACATGTAATGAACATTATTGCACCAGACATGAAAGCTGAACAATGGGACAGATTGACTCGACTCAGCTTTGTCAGAAATATAGGAGATGAAACCTATGTTCTGCATGACTTAGCTGAAGAGTTGGTTATTGCAGAGCTTAGTGACCGACTTGAAGTACTAAGTGAAGAAGTCGCAGCCAGATTGGAGAAGGCGTCAAAGGACAGATCTGACCTGATTTTGCTAGGCTTAGCCATTTCTTCTCTTGCAAGAGCAAGTCCTCGAAATGCGATTGATAAAGTTGCTTTTGAGTTCCAAGTCCAGATCGCAACAGGAGCAAGTGCAACTGTTGCAGATTTCCTTGAGATGCTGGAGGTACTTAGGATAGACACGAGTGAAGGAATGATAGCAATTCAAGACTGGCGAGGATATTGCCTATTTCACCTTGGTAGATTTGCTGAGTGTGAACCTATGTTGCAGGAAGCTCTTACCAACGCGCGAGATCTTGCAAACTATCGACCTGGTGATTACTTGCTTTATGTGGGTAGAATCTTGTATCACTTAGCACAGTTCTATATGAGACTAGGAAGATGGCGAGAAGCTGATGAGTCCTACAAAGAAAGTCTCTCTACCTTTAACGACTTACTAGGAAAATCAGATCTACTAGATCCAAGACTGGAGCTACCACGAACTCTTGGTGCTTGGGGAGTTCGTCTGAATTATGGGATGTTTCTAATGAATACAAACCGACTAATAGAAGCGGAGAAAATGTTGCAAGAATCGTTTGAATTTAGCAAGGAAATACCAGAGTCAGGTTTTTGGTGGAGTCGACAATCTGCAACAAATCTAATTCTCTCCAGCTTGGCAGCTATACGGATATCAATAGGAAAACCATTGGATGCAGAATTTATAACAAGGCAAATTGTCGAATCACCTACTTTTCAGCAATTGGACCCCATATTCAGGGGAACGATTTTTGGACATCTGTGTCGTGCCCTTCGGAAAACCAATAGACCTTATGATGCAGAGGAGTATTTGCGTAAGTCTTTGGAGATAACAATGGTCCTATACCAAAAAGAACCAGCAGTAGAATGGGAAATTATCGCTGAGAAATCTCTGACACTTGGAACATTAATGATACAGACATGCAGATATGCAGACGCAGAGGAAATGTTCAATAGAGCCCTCGAACTCACAAAGGAGTACGCTGTAGAAAAAGATCTCATTTTAGCCCTCACTCACGCTCATTTGGGCTTCCTCAATACAGAATTAAATAGATTTTCGCAAGCTGTAAATTCCCATGATACCTCTCTGAAGATATTCAGAAACTTAATGGAAACATCTCCAGGACATCATGGGTCCAATATTGCTGATTGTCTGAACAACTATGCATTGTTATTACAGAAAACAGGGAAATTTAAGAATGCAGCAGAGAGATACATCGAGTCACTCCAAATATCTAGGGATCTGTGTAAAAGCAATCCCGAAGATGTCGAAGTTCAAAACCGTGTCGGTTCGGTTCTCAAC
>JBHLQJ010000187.1:0-5891 GCA_048884945.1 Candidatus Thorarchaeota archaeon
ATGACACCAAATGCTTCTACTAGCATTTCTGCTTCATCTTCAAAATACACAATTTCCAACTCTTTTGGAAAATTAGTACCTTTCTTTCCTTCCAAATGACCTTCACGTCTTAGGACGAAGCATTTGTCGTACCCCTCACTGTCAGAGAAACCTATTGCAGTGACCTGATATTCTGCTGTCCGTGTATCTGGGATTCGGTTTACCACCGGCGTGTATACTTCAATATCTATTGCAAGTCGTCTAATGGTTGGAACTTCAGTGAAGAACATAGGAGAATATTCTTTGATGATTGACTCAAGACCTTCTTCATCCAGAACTGATTTCTTGAACTCTTCAAGAGTCTTAGCATCTACCTTTGGTGGGCAAGAAACAAGTTTGCTATTTTCTATTTTGTACATTAGTCCAGGAACAAGCTTGCTATCATATGTGTAACATAACTGATAGCGAATAGCAGCTTCCCAAGCATGACTCACATTATTGTTATCAACAAGTACATTTCTAACAGAAGTTGCAGACCCTCCAATCGCCAGTGGATTATCACCAACTACCTTGGTCATCTTTACAGGCTCGTCTTTGAGGAGATCATGCAGCTCAACTATTTCAGCTTTTAAGAATCCAGAGCTCTTTCTTGCTGCAGCCTCAACAGCTTGTGGAGGCCAATCAGTATAACAATAGGGCTTGTGGCCAGTATTATCAAACCAGAAGAATACTCGTTTGGTTTCAGGATGATAAAGTCGAGCAATTGCTTTGTTATGAGCACCTGAGTAATCAACTGATAACAGAAATGATGGGGGGAGATTTGAAGGTGTATCACTTTCTCCAACAGAGACCTCAACGCCAGAGTCTTCCTCTTCCTCCGTTGTAGCATCTTCAGAGGGTTCATTATCGTTTGTTGAGATGGATATGGGGTTATTTCGACTCGAAACCTCAGGATTGGATTGTGGATCATCTATCAATGAATCATCCGATGGAATATCAGATTGCGTGAAATAATCTTCAAGAGAAGATTGGTTTTCATCTTGAGGTTGCTCATCCTTTGTCAATACATTTCACTGCATATGTGGATTGCCTAGTCCTGATAAGCACTTCCTATTATGGTCATCTATGCGTGTTCTTCATTAGTACGTTCCACATTGACAATAAATATGGTGCACTCAACTCAAACCGGAATAAAGAGAGTAATCTTCGCTCGAATGGATCCAGGAGAAGATGTACTGGAAACAATAGAGGCCGTAGCTAAACAATATGGAGTTAGGTCTGGTCAATTAATCTTGATTGGAGCCATTTCAAAAGCAAAATTAGGGTATTTTGACACGGACTCAAAAGAATACAAACAGTTCATCGTTGATGAAAATGTTGAGGTTGTTTCATGCATGGGTGACATTTCATCCCATGAGGGAAATCTTGTTGTTCATGCACATATGATTGTCGCAGATGAGGTTGGGAAATGCTATGGAGGCCACTTAATGGCAGGATGTGAGGTTTCTGTTACTATTGAGCTTGTGATTATAGAAACAGAGATTCAACTGATCCGCCAGCGAGATATTGCAACAGGGTTGAACTTACTTCATATCAACTAAGTCGATGAACGTATCTTCTTTGCCATTTGGTCAAGATCTTCTCTAGGCGCCATGCTGCTTCGGTAGTCTGGTGGGAATTTGAAACCAAATGGTGATGTCTTATTCCGTGGAATCGCATGGAAATGTAAATGAGGAACATCTTGACCAGCGCCTTCACCATTGGCAACGATATTTAGTACACCTTCAGCACCCGTGGCGCTCTTTACACTCTTTGTGAGAGTTGCAAGATTCTTTGCTAGATGAGCAACAACGTCGGGGTCAACATCAAACATGTTCACATAGTGTTTCTTTGGTATGAGCAAACAATGACCTTCAGCTATTGGAAAGACATCCATGAATGCCATACTATGTTCATCCTCAAAAATCACTGAAGAGGATATCTCACCGCGTATGATTTTACAAAAAATACAATTCTCCTCGCTCATACGACCTCTCTGGCAATACTATGAGATAAAATATTCGAATGAATAAGCCTATCTACGGAAGTACTATTAACGCATCTGTCATGCTTTGACTAGAAACGGTTTTCATGGGTGTATCCACTTGAGCGGCAGGAGAAAAAAAATCCTCTTTGACCAAACACAAAATGAACGAGGAAGATTGGAGAGCACTTATTCAGAACTTGGCCAAATACTTCGTGACAATGACTATGATGTAGAGGCGTATACTGAGTTTATGATTCTAGCAAAGAATCTCAAAGATGCAGATGTCATTGTTTTTGGCTGCCCAAACAGTTCAAAAATCAGACCAGCGGAGATAGATGTACTTCAGAAATATGTGAAAAATGGTGGTGGATTGATTCTTCTCTCCCTCTCAGGCGGCGACAGGGGACTCATGAACAACATGTCAAAGATCTCAGGCGACTTTGGAATTACATTTGAGAACACAGCAGTAAAGGATGAGAGGAGTAACGCCGGGCTTCCTACAATGCCAATCATAAAGAATTTAGTTTCACATCCCCTCACAGAAGATGTTTCTGATCTTCTAGTGCCTTCAGCATGCAGTCTAAAGGTTTCAGGAAAGGCTATAGCTATCGCACTGACTTCAGATACAGCAGATCCAGGAAAAGCTGCGGTTGTTGCGATTGCAGAGGAGGGGAAGGGTAGAGTGATGTGTATTGGAAGTTATGAGGTCTTCAGAAAAGGTGGTGGGCTAAAACATCGAGGGAATGCTACATTTGCATTAAATGCGTTCAGATGGTTAACAGGAGATATCCAAATGGTCAAACCAAGTGCAGTAGCTAAGGAACAGAAGAAGAACGAGAGCGAAGAGCCACAAGAGGAACCATCTGAGGAATCGATGGTTAGTGCAGAGTTTGAGAAGACATTGAAACGGCTTGTCAATGCAGTATTTGATCTTCAGAAAGATATCTCGAAAGTGTATGATCAGGTGTCTGATGTGGATAACAATATCGAGATGTTAAGAAATCAATTCCAAGATTTTGCTGAGAGGACTCAGCAGCAGCTTGGTATAATGATCCCATCAAAACAGTTCAAGACTCCTGAGGAAAATAAGAGTGCCTCAATTGAAGCTGATTTGAAGGCACTTAGGAAAGAGATGAAATCTGTTGAGGATCTACGAAAACACATTGAAAAGAGATACGAATCAGGAGCTATGCCAGAAGAGGCATATACAGAACAGGTAGAAAAACTTGAAGTCCAGATTAAAAGCCTAAAGAAGAAAATCGATTCAAAGGAGAAAGACCTAGCTGGTCTAGTTGAACAATCATAAAAAACTCCTTATGAATCGCCAGATTGAGGTCCTGAATTACCAAATTCATTTGGTAGTCTTGTTTCTGAATCAAACAAAGTAGCATTGTCGAACAGATGAACAAGGATTAGCAAAAGGTGAAACATTACAGCACATAGACCTACGTTTCCTAGAAGAAAGACAGGGAGATTTGTTAAGGAATTCCAAGTATGCAGTCCGATAGCTAGGCCACCTATAAGCATGATATCTGTAAGAATCCTAGTTCTGTTACTTTGTTTAATGAGGAGCGAGCAAGCCCAAATTGAAACGAATACGCTCGAAAGAACAAGTAACTGTCTCTCTGGCAGTAAATCGATAAGCCAGCTCAAGAAATAGGTCCGGAATCCGAAGATCCAAATTATTGCAGCAGTTATGGATGAAAGGTCACGCAAGCATCCATTCAATTGAGTCCTTAAATTACCATATAGGGTCAAGCTGAAACCGATGGAAAGAAGCTGGAAACCAAACACAAACGCGGCACTAAAAACAAGTATGAATTCTAAACCAGTGACAATGTCTACTCCAATTGCCATAGAGGTTGTCCACCAACCAAAAGTAATGAAAAAGAGACCAGCCCCAATCAGTAAGCTCTGTGTAATTATGTTAACAACATATCGTTTTCTTTTCACGTGGACAAGAATGTCTTCAACTTTCAGGGACTCGGACGAAATCTGGGTTTTTTGTTTAATGATTTGTCTTATGTATCTAAATGGTGATTTTACTAGATGATATAGTCGGTCCAACACAGGAGCCAGTAGATATCCAATGAAGATAAGAAAAACGAATGCGAGGTAGATATTACGCGGTGGAATGAGAATCATAAGAGTTAGAGTGATTGGTACCCAAACCATTGAAGCTGAAAACGGAACGTGCTCTCCAGTCCCGCGAATCATCCTTGCTGACGCGAAGATAGAGAAGAATGGCATGAGCGCAGCAAAATAATACTTGAAAACACCTCTTGGGCCGAACAAGTTCACGACTAGCATTATGATTAATGTAAAGAACAAGATTCGGCGGAGGTATAACTTTTCTTCACCAATGTATCGATCTTTAAGAATCATCAGACCAGCACAGACAACGACGCCAAACCCGAGAGGACCCCCGGAAATCATAATCGCATCCAGTATCTCCGCAAACTCAGGATTTCCAGCCAAGATGAACAGGACCTGTATTCTCATTGGGACATTATAGGGCGGAGGTTCCGTGAAGTTACCACCGAAGGAATATGAGCCCAATGCCAGTTTCCAATAGTCTAAGAAATGCGGTTGAGCTACCAGAAATGGGAGTACAACAGCTCCCACAAAAATCAAAACGATTACAACACTGATCATGAAGTTGCGAAGGTCAAAATAGCGAGTGAAAGGTTGAATGACTGCCTGGAGTTTTTTAATAGGGTCAGTTACTTTTTCCTCCTTCTCTTGTAAGGTTTCATCTAATTCTGAATTTTTATTATCCTTGGCTTTTCGTTCTCGTGGACGTACAAGCAAATAGACCACAAGTGGAATTCCTAGAAACCATGCTGTCTGCTTAAACAATGCAGCTGACACAATAAGTAATGTTCCTGTGATTTTCTTACCCCTGACCAACATATAGAATCCCGCAAAGAAAAAGAAGACGAAGGGAGTTGGATTGAACCATAGGAAGTCTATATGGTAAAGCATCAAAGGATTCAGGAGGTACGTCAGAGCTGCAGCCTCACCAACACGTTTGTTTGTAGATAGCTCACTAGCGATGCCATAGACTGGAAGTGCAGTCAAATAACCAAAAGCCGCAAGCAGAAACCCAATCCCCCAGTTTGTCCAGCCCATAAAATTCCCAAGCGCAATTCCTGCAGCGTAGAGATATGATGTGAAAGGAGGAAACATATGTGCACCATTCTGGTTTGTAATGCCATCAAGCTCTAAAACCCCATACTCAGGAGAATAGGGCATTACCCCATATAGTGAGTTATATCCCCAGTGCACGTAATAGAATGAGTAGTCACTGTATCCTTCAACCTGGTATTCGATAGTAAATCCAAACAGTTGTATAGTTCCAGGCTCAGGTAATGGTCCTAGCCAAGTAGTACGTGTGACCCATCTGTTTGAATCAATATAATCAATGACTGCTACATTGAACACAATTGCCCAGACAATGAAGCCAATGAGCATTACTGAGATGAGATATCGGTAATCTATGAGAAATCTGGCAATCTTTTCTCCAACTCGAAGAAGCCGGTTGTCAACTCTCGTTGATATTTGCCGAATCCGGTCATGGCTAACCTCGAGTTTATGCATAGTTTATGCGATGATTGTTCCCAGATTAATATATGTTCCAACGCGTGCTTAAATTACATATTGAGAACTGCAATACTTGATGCCCCATCTTTCATTACATCTATGACTGGAAGTTCTTCCCAACCTTGTACGTCAGTATGCGTTATCAAAAGAATCTGTTCAAAACTTTGATCATTCATCAGATTCCTTACTACAGCTTCACGTCGCAGCTTATCGAGACCCCCCAAGGGCTCATCAAGAAGAACTGAGCGGACTCGTGGTGTCACTACAGGACTGTCCTTCAGAG
>JBHLQJ010000188.1:0-5874 GCA_048884945.1 Candidatus Thorarchaeota archaeon
CCAAGATGCGATAGATAAAATTAGAAAAAGAATGGTTAATGTGACTAGAACATCAAAAGACCCTACCTGATACACAGAGTTGATTCCTTCCCTAAGGATGAGTGGGTTGATAACTCCAACAATTGTCGCTGCTATAGAGAGGGTTGCACCAATTATGACAATGCGTTTAAAGTTACCAAGGTAGCGAACCATATTGCCAAGTAAGACTCGCACTGGACGACTTCTCTTCTCTTTCTTCCCCAGTAACGCTCGAGGTCCTCTAGGGCCTCCTGGTCCATGCATCATTATCAAGCACCACCTCTGCGTCTGGAAACAGCAGCAAGCAGCTCTTGGGCTCCAGGAAGTCTCTCAAATACACGACGATAATGTTCTGAATCCCTCAATAATTCGTTGTGGGTTCCGATTGCCACAAGATGACCCTTATCTAAAATAATGACCATATCTGATTCCATTAGTGTCCGTAGTCTTTGGGTAACGGTGATACTGGTTCTACCTCGCATTACCTCGTCGAGAGCTTTTCTCATGAGAAACTCCGTTTGAGCATCAACAGCACTTACTGAGTCATCCAAAAGGAGAATCTTAGGATCTTGGACCATTGCACGGGCGATAGCTAGTCTTTGTCGTTGTCCTCCACTCAATGTCATACCACGTTCGCCAATCATTGTGTTGTAGCCATCTGGTAGTTCTACAATGAACTCATCCGCTTGAGCGCGTTTAGCCGCCTTAACGATCTCTTCATCAGAAGCATTTGAGCGGCCAAAAGCGATATTCTCACGAATGGTCATACGAAATAGAAAGATGTCTTGTTCAACAAGACCTACAACATCTCTCACAGCTTTAGTCGATACATTTCGTAGATTGACTCCACCAACTCGAATCTCACCCTCAGTGGGATCATACAACCGAAGCATGAGCTTCAGGAGGGTGCTCTTGCCAGCACCAGGACCTCCAATAAGTGCAACCCGTGATCCACCGGGTATGGTAATCGAAAGGTCCTTGAGTGCATAGTGATCCTTTCCATTGTTGGCACCACCATATCTGAAACTGACGTTATCAAAGACGATATCACCAGTCCAATCGACATCGAGGACTTCGTCCTCAGGCTCAGACATTGGGTCCATCCAATTTAGGAAATCTACAATACGTTGAGCGTTGACATAACCACCTCTCAACATGAGGAGCATTGCTGGAAATTGAAAATTGAGACCTTGGAGAGAAGTAAGTAGCCCAAGAATTGTAATTAACTGACCAACATTCAAGACTCCATTGATGACTGCATATCCTGCATAGGCAAATGCCAAGGTTGTCATTCCTGCAAGTATCAATGCAGGTAAATAGAATGCAGAAAGCTTTCCTTCTTTCGCTGTGAGGGATTCTTGTATTTTACTCACTTCATGGAACTTTTGAACTTCAGTATCCTCTGCATTAAATGCTCGGACAACCTCAATGCCTTGAAACACACCCTGTGTAACAGACGTCAATGCCTCCATGTTTTCTGAGCGAGATCGTCTCACAGGCTCTATGGAATTGGCATAACGGTATGAGAAAGCTAGATAGATTGGAGTACCAATTAGCATGATTAATACAAATCCATAGATAGGAATTACGTAACCGCCTAATGTGATTGTAAACATAGCACTAAGACCCGGTAAGAAGTCCATTTGTATCAAGAGAAAAGCTGTAACAAAAAATGAAGCGAGCCCAGTTGCTATATTCCTCATCGCTGGGTTGAGAGAGAAACGAACCCAGGAAATATCCTGCATAGCAACAGCAAGAAGGCGTTTACTATCAAATTCATCATGAAAAGTCATACTATAGACCTGAAGAGCTTCGAAGAAATCTTGCCTGGCATCTCGTTCCCAACGCAGTGTAAGAATCGCCCAAATATATCCTCCAACGAAGAAAAGCCCCATGTAAATTAGAGCAAAAATCACAATGAGCCAGACATAGGTCATGAATAGAGCGGTTAATGCGCCAGATTCCTGAATTTCAGTTACGGCTAAACCTATGAAAACGGATGGAAATACCGTGAGTAAAGTGGAAATCATTGTGAGCAATAGCCCTGCAGCGGCCACAGCTTTATTCCGCGTCATTCCACTGAGCATATATCTCCAGGCTGTCTTTCGGATAGTTTCGCCGCCATTGTTTCTAGACATTTTTTGAGGCTCCAGTTTTTAGTTTGTCAACGAGCGATGTAATCTTTGAAGACATCTCTTCCAGATGGTGGAGAAGTTGTTGCCGTTGTTTTTTATTCAAAGAGTCCGATAGGGATTCAAAGGATTCAACCGAATGCTGCATGCCATGCATATGAAAGCGAATGCGTTCTTCAGGATCAAGGAGCTTTTCCCAGAGTCGTGGTCCAAGTCGAGTCTTCTCTCCGACTGCACCTTTCCTTTGTTTAAGCATCATGTCCATTTGCGCCTTGCCTTTATCCGTTAGACAATATGTCTTGCTTCTACCCTCAATTGTGACTGCTTCAATAATACCGTCTTCCTCTAAGGATGAGAGCATAGGATAGATTGTGCCGGGGCCTGGATTCCACTCACCATCGGTAAGATCTCGAAGTCGCTGCATAATGTCAGTCCCAGTCATTTCACTAGACTTTAAGAGACGAGGAATAATATGTCGAAGAAGACCTCTAGGCACTGATTGTGGCATATCAAGATGTTCACAGTCTTTCTGAGGCTCTTCGTCGTTCATATATAACACCTTTTTATTATCGGATGCGATTATCGAATGCGATATTACGCCATATCGAATGCGATATAAAGGCTTTGATAAGTACACCTTCACAGCTAGGGGAAGTTTGATAAGACCCGGACTAAGGAAATTGCCAAATGCGAGTGATGTAATCTTGGGAGAAAAGGCGAAGGTCAAGGAAACAGTTAGACTCTATTCTAAAGTTTGGCAGCTTCCTTCCTATCGTCAGATAGTTATGAGAATGATTCTTCTCGTCTTTTTCGGTTCATTGATTCTATCTGCCGCCAAGGGACTGCTTCTTGATTTATTCCTAGGTTATTTGATGATCCTAGGAGTGCCGGTATTCATTGGTTCTGGGCTTCTTTATGCAATAGCCACAGATAAGGGGTCTCCTCTAGATGGTAGAAGAACTGCAGGATTGGTCCATTTTGGGTTGATCTTTTGGATAGCCTTGAGTGTAATTGGTGGAATTCTTGATATAATTGCATCCACAAACATACTTGAAATCAGATTCTCGATTTTGGGAGTATCTATTGCCTACTTAGCATTCGCTTTTCTAGTAAATGGATTAAGTGACCATCATCCTGCAAGGAACACGATTGCTGCTCTAATGCCTCCAATCCTTTGGATAATTATGGAATTACTGCTCGCCCCCATGAGTACTGCACTCCCAGTTTTGCCAGGATTATGGTATATTCCATTTGTTGGTTCCTTAATCATTGCTTCACTAGTGGTTCATTATATCTACAAGGCAGTGAGTGTGCCATTTGAAAGAGACCTCGGCATCAACGGGCCGGAACTTCTTCGAGCATTTGGTCATGATTATTTGGCAGATAATCCAAAGCCATTTGAAGAAATACTCACTAAAATTGCAACAATTCAGGATATTCCTGTAGAAATCATAATGTTTCGGGATGATGCAGGACCAGTCGCGTGTGGAGTCATTCAATATGTACACCCAGGACCTTTCAGAGATATTGGTAGTAGTGATCTCCCGTCTTTAATCATAGAACACATCCAGAAAAAACATGGAATTCCTGCATTTGTAATGCATGGCAGTTGTACGCATCAACAGAATCTTACAACAAAAGATGACTATCCTATCGTACTCGCAGAAATAGATCGACTCATTGAGAGTACTACAGTTCATGAACTCATCTCAGGCCCCCATTGGTATGATGGCGGGAAATTCAAAGTGTGGAGTTTTTTTGCAGGTAACGATGTCCTCACAATTAGTACGAGTTCACCCGAGTTTACCGATGATATCTCACTAGATGTGGGATATGATGTGGCAAATCTGATAAGAGAGCGTTTACCTCAAGTTGAGGGTGTGGCTGTTGTAGACGCTCATAATTGCATTAATGGCTTGGCTGTTTCTGTTAATCAAGGAGATTCAGAAGCAAGTGAGTACGTAGGTGCAGTTTCGGGAGCTGTCTTCTCGAGCATAAATAGCGAAAAAACCAAAGTGCAACTTGGAATGCACCAAATTGTACCAGATGACATCAGTCAGTCTGAGGGAATGGGACCTGGTGGTATTATAGCAGTCATACTGAATCTAGGAGAGCGTGAGATGGCTCTTATTTCAATAGACGGAAACAACATGGAGTCAGGATTCAGGGAGCAAGTACAGAATCTACTCAAGGTACAAGGATTTGATGATGCAGAAATTATTACAACAGACACTCATGTTGTAAATGCAATTTCACTTTCAAGTAGAGGATATCCTCCTATTGGTCGCAATAAACCAAATGAAACTGTAGAACATATTTTAGCTGCTTCAGTTAAAGCTCGAGAACGGGTTCAACCTGTCAAAGTTGGTCTTGGGTTTGGAAAGGCCAAAAAGCTTCGAACATTCGGAGAGAAAGGGTTTGATATTCTTACTCAAGATGTTGCTGAGGCAGCGGGTATTGCTAAGCGAGCAGGAATAAGAGCGGGAGGAGGATCAATTCTACTTTATGTCCTCCTAGCATTTCTAGTCTAGAATGGTATAAACCTATCATTTCGATAGAGGTATATGCATAAGTTCTATTTCTGAAAATCTAACCGACAGGTGAAAATGATGAAAAAAAGGGTTCTTGTTTGTGTGACAGGTGCTAGCGGAGCAATCTATGGAGTAAGATTGATCAGAGCACTGAAGTCAAATGACCACGAAGTTCACTTGATTGTTAGTAAGTGGGGGGAAGAAACTCTCAAGTATGAAACAGGCATAGATGTGCAGAGCCTAAAAAAAGAAACAGACTTCTATTATGATGAACATAATCTCTCAGCAGGTCCTGCTAGTGGCACTTTTCCAATCGATTCTATGGTTGTCATCCCCTGTTCAATGAAAACACTTGCTGGAATTGCGCATGGATATGCTGACAACCTTATCGCGCGTGCCGCAGACTGCACTCTTAAAGAAAGACGCACACTCATTCTCGTTCCAAGAGAGTCGCCTCTAAATCTTATTCATATTAGAAACATGGCAACAGTGACTGAAGCAGGAGGAATAGTGATTCCGGCTTGCCCTGCATTCTGGGCAAAACCAAAGACCATTGAAGAGCTAGTAGACTCAGTGGTAGAGCGAGTTTTGTCTCACTTGGGGATTCCAGATGAAGAGCGTGCTACATGGACCGGAGAGCCCTAGTATCAACCCCAATGCAAATGAGTGCCACAGTGCTCACAGACCACCGTTTCTCCAGGAAGAGCACGTTTTGGTAATGCAGCACCACATTGGACACACTCAATTTTCCTTGGTGCAGTGTCACCAGTCTTAGCTTGAAGGCGGAGAAGAACTTCTCGTAGATTATCACGCATCTCTGAAAGAAGCATGTTCATTTTATTCTCATCATCGCTCGAAACTGAGATCCTCATTGTCAAATTCTCTTTTGAAACAGAGCCGATCACTATGTATTGTGTACCGGCTTGAGCTTTACCATAGTACCACGATTCCTCGCCATTCTTAGTCCCACTCTTTTCTCCGACAAATTTCACGCTTTGTTGCTCAATGACATCATTGACAATGTCAACCATTTCTTGTAAGTCTGCATCTGGTTCAATCTGATATTCTGCAGCTCTCTCGGTTTGGAGACTGGTTTCAAGGAGTTTCTCCAAGTCGCTCATTGTCATAGTTGAAAGATATGCATCGCGAGCAATAGCTGCATGTGAAGTAGGAATTTCAACTTGGCTATCTCC
>JBHLQJ010000189.1:0-4315 GCA_048884945.1 Candidatus Thorarchaeota archaeon
GAAGGACTCGCATCATTTGAATCTAAAGAGAAGATACGAGTCACGTACCACGACCCCTGTCATCTTGGCAGACATTCGGAGGTCTATGAGGCACCACGACGTGTCATAGAATCTGTAGGCAATGTAGAACTGGTCGAGATGACAACGAACAAGAGGTATGCTCACTGTTGTGGCTCTGGGGGAGGTTTGAAAGGAACCTACGGAGACCTTGCAAACGAAGTGGCGGGTAATAGAATACGAGAGGCAGAAGAGACCGGAGCAGATTTGCTACTCACTGCTTGTCCATTCTGCTATCGCGGCCTCAGAGACGGAGCGAGACACGTTGGCAGTGACCTCAAGGTGTTGGATATACCAACGTTCCTCCTTGATACAAAGATTGGCAAGAGCATGAAGAGAGTAAAGGATGAGCCGCTAAAGATGAAATTCATGGAATATCTCACGAACCATCCAATGATCTTTGACGGTTTGAAGAAAGGTGCGATCATTGACTACGAGATAGAGGATAGTAGATTCCATATCGAAGTCACCGGGAAGAGAGAGGTGATAGCAAGGCCTCAACGAGCAGATAATCCCGATGTTGAGTTAATGTTCTCACCAGCGGCTGTAAATACACTTGTCACCTTTGACTCTGAAGATATGTATGCAAAGCAGTTTGGCAAGTTTTTCAAAGAACCAACAGACCTCAAATGGATAAGGTTCAACTTGAGATTGAATATTGTTAAGCTATTAATGAAGGGCTATAGAAAGTTCGCGCAGAAAGCAGGGCTTATCTAATCAAGAAATATGAATTGATTTGCTGAGGAAATATAATAACCTAATCAAATCCGCCAAGTCAGGAGAATCGTTCTCAACCTGTGAGTTGGAAATTTCAGGTAGATCTTTACAGGTCAGATTCCAGAAGAAGATAAGAATGCTCTAACACTCACAGTTGCCATAGAATTAATGCATCAAAACTTCCTGATCAATCTCCACTTCAAATAAATCAAAGATGCAATTTGCCCTGCGACAGATTCAAAGGATTGATTACTAATAATCTTTTCAGCAGTAATTATACAAATAACTTGAGAGGTGTATCACTTATGACTGATACCAATGTAATAATCGGCCGCGATGTAATAATCCATCCATCTGCACAGCTTTTAGCAAAGGAATTAGTAATTGGAGATTTTTCAAAGATTGGGAAGGATGTTATTATTTCCGGAGGTCGTGTTGAGATTGGCAGAGAGGCTTGGATAACAACTGATGTGCTAATCGGAGGCGGACGAGCTGAGATGGGATCTCTTCAAACAGGCGATTTCTTGCATCTCGGACAAGGCTCAATGGTGAACACTGCAAATGAAGTCATTATGGGAGATGAAGTTGGAATTGGCATGGATGGAAGAGTATTCAGTCATGGAACCTATCTCTCAGAGTATGATGGCTTTCCGTATCAGGATGCTCCTGTAAAGATTGGTTCCAATGTATGGATGCCATACGCAATTGTTAATCCGGGAATAACAATAGGTAACAATGTAGTCGTAGCTGCGATGTCATTGATTAATCGCGATTTGCCCTCAGGATGCTTAGCTGGCGGAATACCTGTGAAACTCATTCGTGAAAATATGTACCCAAGAAAAATTTCGCAGGAAGAGAAGATTCGTGTCTTAGACAAAATCATAAATGAAGCACAGTTTTATGGGATTCATGCAGAGCGTGATGCTGAAGGTACAAGGATAGAATTGGAGAAGACAGTTTTTGATGTACCAAGTCGTAAGATTGAGGGGTTAGCGAACGAGCGTACAGATATTGTGAAGGACTTGCTTAGAAGACATGGTATCAGATTTCGGTTCTATAATAATGGTACAGAATACAGCCCTTGGGATTGAGCAAGAAACTCATTACTAGTGAATTCAATTTTTTACTCGTTGAACTTCCTTTCATGGAAAGACTATTATTCAGCTCAATGAGCAGTTCCATCCGCGAGAGATGATTAATGAAAATCCAAGCAAGAGAAGTACTCGTTCTTTCCCCTCATACTGATGATGCCATTATAGGCGCAGGAGGGCTCATTTACAAGCTTTCGAAGCAGGGCTGTAAAATTACATATCATGCATTTACGATGTGCAATGATACCTTGGTGGGCACTGAATTCAAGAAAGGCGAAATTGCTAGAGAGGATAAGAGAGCAGCTGAAGTGCTTGGTATTTCTGTTATCATTCACCACGATTTCGAGAATAAACAACTACAAAAATCAAGGCAAGAGATACTAGATATCATTTATGAATTCAGAAATAATAGTAACTTGGATCTGGTTATTGCACCATATGAAGGAGACTTCCATCAAGATCATTCAACCGTGGCACAAGAAGCGTTGAGAGCGTCCACTAGACATCAAGTGACGGTGTTGCAATATCCCGTTATCGGTACATCAAAGGATTTCAATCCCAATCTATTTGTCCCTATGACTCAAGAAGATGTTGATGCTAAAGTACGCGCAATTTCATGTTACAAGACTCAGTTTCAACTAAGAAATAATTGGTTCAGTCCGACCACATTTATCGCACTCCTTCAAACAAATGGGGTCTATATTAACACCAAATATGCAGAGGCATTCATTCAAGTGAAAGGAACTTGGTTGGTCGAGTAAGTTTCTTTACATGCTTCTTTGAACACTAAACTCTAATTACGGTCCTGCTGTCAAATGGGACTGGCAGTTGTAAAATGATTTGAGAGAAGTCTTAGAATGAAAAAGGAAGTCATGACCTTAGTTTTACTAGTTAACATACCTGCCTTTGGTTTTAATCAAATTGATGATTACCCAAGGCCACGGTTTACCATGGCCATAGAAACTTGTAACATCTGGATCATCACACCGCCAAGTCCCTCTTGCACGTTCAAATAAATATCCACGGAGCATAGCAGACCCGTATCGTCGTAGAATTACTCTACGCAGGGCTCTAAGCAAAACTCCTAGAAAGGGTCTACCAATGAAATAATTCAATTGACCTTGATAGAACAAGCCCTTCTCTGTTGTGCTCGTGCTAGGCGTATCCTGTTTTACGGGGATTCTCCAGATTTTCAGTTTGAAACCCTTCTTCAAAGTTCGAATGTTAAGGAAAGTATCAGGTGAAAGGTCCCAATACTTCGTAATCTCTCTCACAATGCTCCAACGGACTACTTTCAAACCACCCATAGGCATTCCTGCTTCTCTTACCTTCTCCTCACCAATTGCAGTTCCAGAGCAGGCACCCAGTTGAGAATCATTATCCATGAACCATATTATTCGTGCGAAATAGTTTGGACACGGTTCAGTATCAACATCTTGGATTGTAAAGTACTTAATACCTAGAGCATCTAGTTTATCGATGACTCGAGGCATTATTGCAGAATACGCTCGACCTATGGTATTGAGGTTCCCCTTATTCTTTGTAGGCATCTTTTCAAGCCATACTTCAAACTGAGGATATTCTTTAGAAACACGTAGTATCTCTTCAGAAGTTCCATCGACAGAACCATCATCAATCCACAACCAAATCCTAGGGAGTTTTGTCTGATGAGCTAGTTTTACAAAAGCGTACTCAATATGCTGACGACCATTCCATACGTTGGTTACATGAACATATTCAGCATCAGGTATTCCGGGGGATTCGCAGTTATTCTTACAGAATTCGCAGTTGTGATGGTAAGGAAATTTCGTTGGACTGCTTCCCACTTTTATCAGTTCCTGATGCAGTTCATTTGAGCTCTCTAAAGAAACTCTATTTAGAATTGATAATATAGGTGTCGCTTTTGCCATCGAATCTTGCGCTACCTAGAAGTGGATTTATATGACATCCAGATAGACAGCAATCAAATGAAGATATTGTATGTCAGTGATGGAGGACTTCCAGATTCGCGTGTCGAACGAATGGCATTGATAATGAAAGATGAGGGGCATGAGATTGTATTGATTGGTGGAAACAAAATACGAGGACAGCATCTTTCGGCATTTAGTGAAACCACAATGATTCCACTGGGAAATGGTTTTTGGATTGTATATGATCCTAGGGTGAAGAAGAAATGATTAAGCACGATTAGAATAATAGATCCAGATATTGTTCACGCACATAATTTAATTGCAGGTCATTTTCTATTGGATACTGACTATCGAGTGGTCTTTGATGGCCATGAAAACCTTAGCTGACAAAAATTCGTATTTATGTATTGGTCGTTCATCAGAAGAAATTTTGCGAGATTCATTGTACGGAAAATCCCTGTCTGGAGAAGGAGATGGCGCAACGATATCCCGAGCTCGTAACATGCGATGGAGTGTGTGACATCTATAGACCATATACAT
>JBHLQJ010000189.1:4325-5873 GCA_048884945.1 Candidatus Thorarchaeota archaeon
AAGCGATTTTAAACAGAAAGCTACGAAGATCAACATCTCTCAGTTTATCATTCAAACACATTTTCAGTCACCCATGGAGGTAACCCCTGAGGCCCGGCTGGCGATACAAAGGCTAATAAATGCAGGATGGATCATTACAATCTGTATCGGCAGTACATGGTTCTCCAAATTCTCCAGAATTATCATCTAAATGGCTTGAAAATCCGTCTGACCGAGGGGGATTAGTATGCATGGAAAATGACTTTGCACAGGGCAGATACATCTCGATGAAAAACATGAGTGGACTAGCAGACCTCATAAAATTCGATATGGTATGGGGTTTACCCTAACATGAAATGAACATAGAGTGAGTAAACTAAGATAGGACTGTTTAAAACTAGTATTGATTCTGTCTAAGCGATTTTATAAGATTTGATAAAAAATTGAGTGATGCTATGAGAATTCTCCATGTAAGTCATACTGGACTTAATAATCCAAGAATTGAGAGAATGGCACAAACAATGGCTAAACAAGGTCATACGCTCCTTTTTCTTGGAGGTGCGCCAGTTACCAGAAAATCAGTTTTTGATGAAACAAGATCGCTACCTATTCCGAGTGGACTAAGAATACTGTATGATAGCAATGTTAAGAAGCGCTGGCTTAAGGAGATTACGAGCTTTAAACCTGATATCGTGCATGCACATAATATAATCACAGGTCATTTCCTCCTTGATTCTGAACTCCCGACTATTTTTGATGATCATGAAGTATTGAGTAAGCAGCCGTTTATGTATGCGAGCCGTCCATTTATTAGAAGGATGGCTGCAAAAGTGTTGTGGAGGCATTTACCAAAATGGGAAAAAGACATGGCGTTACGATTCCCAATAATTACCATAAGCGAGGGGTTAGCAAATTACTATCGGCAATATTCTTCCAATGTTGAAGTTGTTGTAAATACACCGTCTCTAAATGAAGTTGAATGGTTAGAAAATTTTCCTCAACGAAAAGGGCTAGTCTACATCGGTGGTGATTTCTCACTTAAAAAGTTCAATCCATATAGGGATATGTCAGGACTTCGTGACTTGCTAGAATTTGATATTATATCTGGATTTCCACACGACGAGATGATGAAACGACTCACACACTATCGCATCGGGCTCACTCCTTTCAAGCCAACCTTCGAAAAGCAGGTATAGCCAGGTGTTGCACCAGTTCCGGGGCGGTTCATTAGTTTAGTATGATTTCCACGGAACTCGCATCGTCCATATTTTTATAATGTCTCAAGTCTTCGGCAACACTTATAACGTGATCCAAACAATTGGCAATTTCCCTTCCAGAATTGTATAATGTAATAACCGTGAAAAGGAAAATCGGCCGATGAAAATCTGCAGCAAGTGTAACTCCGAATGGCCTGATAATATGAAATTCTGCGGCGAATGCGGCGCGCCCTTCGTGCAAACCGAATCGGCCCGCATCCGCACCCGTGAACGAAGGCACGCCGTTGTACTCTTCGCAGACATACAGGGATATACCTCTCTTTCCGCTGAGCTGGATCCTGAAGAACTTCAC
>JBHLQJ010000190.1:0-5859 GCA_048884945.1 Candidatus Thorarchaeota archaeon
GGGTGAGAACTTGAAAGAAACACTGTGCCCGCTCCGTACATCAGTGCTATCATTCCCGGTTTATCATTATATTCGTAGGTAGTTATGGGTATTATATCAGACATATCACTACGGTAAAAGTAGGCAGACGCCCAATACATGGTCAGATAGGAATCGGGTTCATTTGATAGATCAGGACCAGAGGAAGTATGATTGACATTGACCTGAATTAAATAAATTCCAGTACCATTGATGGGATTGCTATATGAACCTTCGAAAAGACCAAGAAATGAATTAGTAGCAAAAAACGACCCCCCGCAAATACCAAAGTACGATCCTCCATTTCCTACAAATTCTCTCACAATCTCAAAACCCTCTATTCCGAGATGGCTTGAATATTCAAATGCAGAGCCTCCGGGCATTACGAGAATGTCAGAATTATTCAATGAACCGTTAAGAATCTGAGTTTCAGTTACAAAATCAACTGTAGCGTTCATCCACAAGAACATGAGTTCTAATGCTAGCGCAGATGAGCCCAATACTCCATCACCAACATAAAGTGCAACTCGAACCCCTTGCAAATCCGATGTTTGTTCTTGAACAGATACATAGCTGGCATGAACAAGTGGCGAAGTGATTAGAGCGAGCGTTATTAGTAATAGGCAGAATTTGCTAAACCTCTCAAAATTACAAATTGTTTGTTTAGCGAGCATTTGAATCGGGATGAAAGTTACAGATTGTAATTTAAAAAGAGAGATAAGCGCAAGATATCAAAAATGGAACCTTCTAAATGCTTGATAGGTAATATTTATTGTTTAAAATAAGAGAATCAGCGACTGTGAGGTGTTTGTATTGGCTAGCTTTTGCGTGATTGGAATCTACGTAGATGATATGGACAAGGCAGTTGAGTTCTACTGTGACATGCTTGGGTTTAAAGAAGCCGAGAGATACGCAGATGGTTGTATTGTACGTCTGGAAAATCAAGGACCCCCGGTTATTCTGGAGAAAGTTGAGAAAAGAGGAGTGAGTGAGTACCCAAGGGTTTCCCAGGTTGTACTTGGTATTGAAACTGATAATATCAAACAGACTTCAAAAGATCTCAAAGAGAAGGGAGTAGAATTTCTCCATGATATACCTCAGGTTTTCGTCTCGGGTCTTATGATGGCGATGAGAGACCCATCCGGAAATGTTCTCGAATTACTTCAATTCAACAAAGAGTGAAGCAGTATATTGGAATGAACTATGATGTCCAAGGAGAGAAACGAAGCCATTGGCCGACGATGGTTTGAAGAGATGTGGAGTAAGCCAGATTTAGATGTGGCAGATGAGTTAGTTGATAGCGATTATGATCCAGAGTGGGTACATATTGATGCAGTGGGCCCAGCTCAAATCAAACACGAAATCAGATATTTTCGATCAATCTTTCCAAACTTGAAATATGATATTGTAGAGATTTGTGGTCAAGACGATAAGGTCTGGATTAGATACAAAGGAAAAGGAACACAAAATGGCAGCGCATGGGGATTTGAACCAACTGGTAAAGAGGTAGAATTTGAAGGAGCAACAATTCTGTACATTAACTCAAAAGGTAAAGTCATTAACAGATGGGGGGCATTCTGTGTCTATGACATTCTCGCAGATTTGGAATTAGTACCACCACTGTGGGATTTGAGTAAGAGATTAGGCTAATCTAAGTCTGTTTTTCTAGATCTTTCCCAATGGAATATGCATCAGCAACGACTTCACCAAGTGTCCAATATTGTAGCGCCGGTTTTGTGAAAATAAGGAGATTCATTTTTTTCTGGTCTAAAACACCATCAGTCATGTATTTCTCTTCTGAATACAAATGTTTCACCTCTCCGAGAAGAAGGTAGTGTGTTGATATGTCAACAAGTTCTCGAAGTGTGCATTCAGCGGTCATGGGACATTCCTTAATCATTGGAGCCGTAGCAAGTTCACCATAAAAAATGTCGAACAGAATTGACTTGTCAACATCTTTTCCTGAACGAATACCACAATAGTCCGTCTTTGTGACTAAATCAGCATTTGGAAAATTAACACTGAATGTCTTGTTCTCTTTAATTCCTTTGAGAGTATATTTCGCCTTTCCCACACATACACCCCATATGTTTGGGGTACGGCTCATGCGGTTGAACCAAGCAACCGTGAAGAAGTTAGGCCGTCCATCAACAATTGATCCTATCAGGACTATTGGTTTTGGAAACGGAGAACCTTCAGAATCAATCTCAATCTTCGACATGAGCATTCCACGCGGGCTGTTTTCAAAGTAGTTGAGCCTTTAAATTGCTCATGTGAGCAATTTGTAGAGGCCCATCATCGAGTAAAGTGGAAAATATGCTAGACGGATTTATTCTACGCATCCTGCTTTATGAATCGATTATTGAAGATTTGAGAGGCCAATACCTGCTAACGAGCGCAACCCACCCAATTGACAGTATGGTCGACATGAGTCCGATATTGAAGATGATATTGAGAATAACATGCATTTCAGGTGTAACTGATGGAAGGAACATGAAACAATTACTCAGGGCATTTGCAGTCCAGTGAAGGAGCATGTTGGCGTATAGGTTGCCTGTCTTTAGGAACATGTAGCCATAGAGAATGCCTATGATGGCCGCCCATGTTATTTGACCGACAACAAAGAAAAAATTGTTGTAGGTCATTCCATTTAGCAGGTTGAGAATGTGAACGTACCCAAAAGCTCCTGCTGATACAGCAATGGCTTTTCGTTCAGAATAGACTTGTAAAAGCATCGTGAGGACAACACCCCGAACAGCAATTTCCTCAAACACACTTCCAATTGCAGTAATGGGACTCCAACCAATGGTGGTTCTAATCCTTGATACATCGAATAGCATCTCTGAGAAGAAGCTCGAGTCCCATCCAAGGATGAAATGATTATAGACCAAAGATGCCAAAATCTGGCATATTACGATACTAATCAAACAGGGGAAATAGATGAGCAAAGTCCTAGAAAGAGGGCGGATACGATCAACGCCAATATCACTCAGATAACGACTGAGTGTTGTCTTCCCTTTAGGCATCTTTAGGAAAAATGGTATGACTACAATGAACACTACAATTCCAACTGCAAATCCAATTATAGTTGAAAAGAGCGGGTTTGTTGACACAAAGGGCCCAAGTAATAATGGAAGTATTATTGATAATAATCCAGCCACTAAGAATAGTAAAGGAAGAGATACAACAAACAAAATCTGCCTTCGTGATAATCCAGACAGCGGCTCGTTGATCGTTTCTACTCCTTGTTCTTTATACGTCACTAAGCTTTTCATTTAATTCACCATGAATAGCTAGGCAATTCAAGTGGAATTGAGCATGCCGCACCACGCAGTTCGGAAACAGCAATTTTTCGATTTATCAACCAGATGTCTTTAATAATTCCTCAAGCTTAACTCTTTGTAATCGGACATTCTTCTTTGTTGGAAATGGAAAGATCGTCTTAACAGACTCAATCATTGGTCCTTGGCTAATCTTCTTCGATAGTGGTTCTGCGTCACGCAAGTGATCAATAACAAACAGACTAAGCATCATTGGAGCGGATGCTGATACATGTGAGTCAAAGTATTTTCCCGCGAACTCTTGTTCAAGCCAATACTCCACTTCGGTGTGTGTTGCTTTGTTCTCGTTCCAGTCAATCTGTGCATAATAGATGACCCCCGGTCCAGCATTCAAGTTCAGTCTTGCAACAAAATTAAGACCGCCACCTTCAAGAAGTTGTTTTATAATATTCCGGACTCTCCTTGCAGTAAGTCCTGTTTTGGTCGCAACTTCTGCAACGGACATTCTAGGATCTTCAACTAAGCATCTTAAAACTCGAATATGCAAAGGCTTGAATTCTACTCTCTTTCCTCGAGGTGACCGGAGTTTGTGAATCTCAACTTTGGTTATACCATCAATGTTTCGAAGGGATTGCTCGAATTTTTGTTCATTCTCTGTGCCTTCAAATTCTGCAAAAACTATGCAAGTTCCATCAGATAAACGACCTGCTGAAAACACACTTGAATCTTCGATAACCGTTTCAAGGACTTTCTCTTCGATTTTAATCCCACTTGTGTTAACGATTGCTAGATAGACCTCTATTTCAGCCATAGCTGGACTCAGGTATACAACGAAGCTGTGAATAGTGCCTGAAACAACAAGCTTGTTCACTCGCTTCTTCACAGCATTTGCGGTCATTCCTAGATTTCGACTCATCTCTTGGTATGATGCTCTACAGTTTTCACCGAGAACTCTTAGAATACCAATATCGACCGAGTCCATTGAAATCACCTATATACATAGACAAAGACCTCTTCAGAAATGTGATATTTAGGGATAACGAATCCGAACTTCGGTTTGATATCATTCAAATTGATGAGCAAGAGTCAAAATACACTGTCTGCCTTTTGTGGGTATCAAGACTACAGAAGGCATGCTGAAATCATCTTAGATATGGTCCCGTCTGCATACTCCAGAGACCATCTTTGGATAGACCTTCAGGTAATAGAATAGCCACTAACCCGCCTAACAAGAGTATGATGCCAATAATTATAGATGGAACCGCGATAATCTCGTAGGCGTGTAATAGTTCTATTGAACCATTTTGTGCAGAAACCCATGATGTAAGCAGCCCTAGGACAATTACAATAACGATGAAAAGTAGCCCTAAGACTAGTCCAACCTTTCCAATCCGTCGCCTCATCGAAGTTTTCTTGGTTTCCTCATCGTTTGTCATAGGTCCACAGCTTAAATAAATCTTGAATTTTAATAAACATTGAGTAGGACGAACGTGAACCATCTTATTTCAGAATAATCAATGGTCCTATAGATTTGATGTCACGTAGAACAGGATGAGGATTCCTAGAAATATATAGATTGGACTCTGTAATAGGACCCTTCTATCGGTCAGGTGTGAATTCCTGAAGAAAGTGACTCCTGCAAGAATGTAGAGCAGTATTGATGCTTGTGCTATTGGTTCAGGGTACACACTAATCGACAAAAGGAAAACAATTATTGCGACGACAAAAGGAAATAGAGTATGTTTGATAGATTCTCCGATTGTCCAGCCTTTTTTGTAACCTCTGAAGATTATTATGTAGATGAGTGAAAATCCAACAGCAAAAAGAATTGGAAATTGCATTACCTCTACACTGGTTGTCCAAGGAAGGAAAATCTTCTGTAGTTGCATAAGGAAAACGAGGGGAAATCCAATAATCGAATGTTTCAAGCTTACTGAGTCAGTATCGTCTAGATTCTGTTTTCTATTGCGTGCGAATGGGATTGAGTAAATCAAATTAGTTAGAATCAATAAGCCGACAACACATAGGAATGACAGGTTGAGAAGAACAGAGAGTAGAATACCCGGTATTAAAAATAAGGTGAAAATCTTCAATGCTTCGCTTCTATTAACAACTCCCTGAGCTATGGGTTTTCTCAGAACTTTCTCTATGTCCGTCTTATCATCTTCAGTGTCATAGAAATCATTTAGCACATAAATCGAAGAATAAGATACAAGGAAGGCAACCAAACCTAACAAGATTTGGAATGAATCAATTGGTATACGAAACAAAAAAAGAAGCATGACACCTACTGAGTAAAGACCAATATTCTTTGGTATGTTGTCCGTTAAGTTCCGGAACAACAGAACCTTCCGAAACATTACGGTATTCTCGGTTTTGATTTATTCGACGGATAATTGTCAAAAAAGATCCCAAAAAACTATGCTTATTGTCAAACTAGTTGAATATTTTGAAAAATAACTAACAAAGGATGGAGGTCACTATTCTACAATACACTCCTAGACAACTCTAGGTACTGTGCGAAGCACACTTTTGATCTGCACGCCTCGGACATTAGTAG
>JBHLQJ010000191.1:0-5836 GCA_048884945.1 Candidatus Thorarchaeota archaeon
CAGAGAAAGGCTAATTTGCTTAGTTGTCTTTTATTTAATCTCCCGGGAGGTTTGAATTTGATGAGTTATGATGAACTACGAGAAACTGAGCTTTTCTCGTTCTTCAATTTCACAGAGAGTGGACGAAGACCCTTGATAGATGGGATGCAAGAGATTCATCTCAAACCAGGTGGTTTTCAAGAGTTCATTGATGTAAAAATGAAAGTCGATAGATTCCAGAAGGTCCACCAAGGAGTCTTGTATCTGGACAGAGCCTGGATTGGAGGTCCTATGACCGTGAGTCCTTTTGGTAAAGACCTAGCAAAGAGTTTCATCGATGCTGTTACTCCTGCGACTGACAAAAACAAAGCTAGTAAAATTGTATCCACAATCTGGAATCTACAAGGATCACGTGACGCCTCAATTCCACTAAAACCTTCGAGTCCAACAGACTCAATTTCAGGGCTACCAATTGAAAAACTTGAGAATGTCTATCTTGGTATTGAAGATAAATTTGAGATGAAATTAGAGAATTCGTACATATCAATCGAAAATGTGACCGATGTTGGAAGAAAGCGTCTAAAGATCTCTATAGATGCAATCTAGACTCTATTGGTTCCATGCCATCAATATTGTTTTTGCTATATCTGCTGCTGTCACTCCCACAAGTGTTGCATCAAATTCTTTCAAAGTCTGGGATATTCTTTCTTCAATAACACGCTCTTGTGCACCAATTCCAATTAATGACTCTTCAATTTTTAGTATCGTTTCTTCAGGATGTAGAAAGAAGTCCCCAAGTATCTTAACAGCACCTATTGTGTCTGCGGAAGTTTGAAGTTTTATTTTAACAAGCTTACCGCCTGGAACCTTATAGCTGGATTCTTGCATATTCATCACCTTGAGAAATTCCATTCGTAAGTTGTATACTTCTCCCGAACGAGTTTCGTCATAGTCTGTAATTCTGCATCACTGAGTCTACTAGGGGTCAAATCGATTTTCAAAGCATCAGAGAATCCTAATTTGAGTGCATTCTGCAACTCGCCAATGGAAACATCCCTACCAAGAATATCTCTTATCGATGTGACTCGTTCCTTCACATCAGCAATCATTTTGTCTGAGATTTTCTCCTGTGGGACTTTTAATATTGAAAACATAAGATTGACATCAAGATCAAGCAAGATGGTACCATGTTGTAGGGTACAGCTATGGCGTCGTGTCATCGCATTTCCAGAGATTTTCTTACCCCCAGCATTGACATCATTGATTGGTTTGAATTCACTTTCAATTCCTAGATTTTGTAAAGCTCTGATTATTCCGCTACAAAGGAGATGATATGACTCCAGGATATCTGCTGGAGCCAATCTATGTCCTTTCGGCAAAATAATGCTGTAGGTCACTTCTCCTTCGAAATCATGATATACTGCTCCACCGCCAGTAATTCGTCGAATGAAATCGATACCTCGCGATTTACAGAAATCAACATCTACCTCATCTAACATACCCTGAAAGGTTCCAATCGAAACAGCTGATGGACTCCACCGATATAGCCTAAGTGTTGGTGGAACATTACCATCCTTCATAGCTAGCATTATTGCTTCATCAATAGCCATGTTCTCAAATGCGGTATGTATCTCTAAGTCAATGAACCGAATCTGTTCCATTCAAGCCACCAAATTTGTTTCTTCGATTGCTTTCAATATTTCGTCTTCGTTTAGATGTCGTGGATAGTTATACATTGGACCACGAGGTCTTTCATTATAGAATGGTCTGTTGCAACCTTTGCAACCTGTCACTTGGAACGCCACTCCTGATGATAAGACTTCTCGAATTGTTTCGCTTTCGATGTTAATTGAAATGCTTCCATCTGCATTTTCATTTATTTGTTCAGATTTTATCATCCCCATAGAGACCAAATGTCTTACTGCCTGAATTCTTCGGTACGATGAGAGATTTGGCGGCGACCTATTTTCCAGTGAAGTACCCTTGATATTTGTAAAAGCGAATAATCCAACACTAATCCCAGTTTCATACATTTCGACAATGAAATCTACCGCCTCTTTTTCTGTTTCTCCTAAACCAACAATAAGATGAGTAGTAACATTTCCTTTCCCAAATATCTGTAATGCATTCTTAAGACCCAAACGATGAGATTTCCATCGATATGTTGGTCCACGGTGCTTTCCTTTGATTTCTTCAAATAATTCCGGTGTGCTTGCATCGAGTGCTATACCAATACTTGAAACTCCAGCTTCTTTCATCCTGAGCATATCATTTTGAGGTATTGGATGAATTGCTACAGAAATTGGGATCTTGGTAATCTTTCTCAATTCAGAAACAATCTCTATGACATCTTGGACTACCTCAGGATAGCAAATCGTTTGAATGCATATCCTTCTGAACAAACTTGATGCTGGCCACTTATTGATTACCGAACTAAAATTATAATCTGGCCAAGAAATACGTGATAGTCTGTCTGATGTAGAAGTACTTTCTTGAGCTTGGGGACAAAACGCACAGTTCGCTTCACATCCTTCTATGTGATAAGTCATCAGGAATGCGGTTGTAAAATTTGGATCCTGATCTCCTGATTCAATTCCTATTTGAATTGCTGTGCCCAATGATAAGCGAACTCTCTCAACCAAATTAATCAACTTCTATTCGCTCAAACCTGCTTTAATCCTGTTGCTATAGTTAGTTATTCGAAGTTCGCAGAGGTCACCTTCGTGGAAGAGACTTGTGAACTGACCATACGTTTTCGGAATCAGAATTAGCTGCGGTGTTTTCTTGCGAGTATAGTGCGTAGTATAAAGAAAGCACGAAATTCCACGTATCTCTGTTTCATCCAAAAATGCTATTATCGACGGACCACGTCTGAAAAGAGAAGCACCGGATTTGGTGTAACTTACAGTACCTATTGAAGAATCTCCTAGATGTACTTGTGTGCCTGGTTTAAAATTCTCCGTACCAATTACTCCACCAATTTTGTAGTGAGAGAAGCCTCCATCAAGGATTCCAGTAATCTGTTTTTCCGTATCAATTGCAGGAAGTCCTATTAAATCGCCAATTGAAGAATATCCAAGATTATCGGCATATCCTATAACATGATCATCATTAACAAATTTCACTAGGAATTCGATGTTGTCGTTAAAAGACTGAATTGCCTTTGATTCAACCTTGTATTCCAATTCGAGTGGATAGGATTTGCTTGAACGCGAAAAAGACTTCAAAGGCATGATTTCTACATGATAATGAGGTCCAGTCCAGTAGTTAAAGAAACGCGAGCGGATTGCTTTTCCAATACAATCGCCTATATTGACAGATTCTCCTTCTGACACAATTGGCTCACAATGCATGATGCGTACAATATCAGATTGGGATTCATCCGGAAGAATACCTATTCCATAATCATAATCGTATGTAGGAAATTTCTTCGGCTGACCCATTTTTATTTTCCTTATTCTTACTATCTTACCTGCGACTGGAGTTAGGACGTCGCCATTCCATTCTTGATGACGAGGATAGATATCTATTGCAGAACCCAAATCATGACCAATGTATGGACTATTGAAATAGGAAAAGTATGCATCTTTTGGAGCATGTAGGTCAATGCCCATTGCAGATCCAACTATACGCATTAAGTTAACCTCAGGAAGGTTTCAACATGCTCCAATATGCAAATGTCACGCTATCTCTTATGCTTCTTTAGCTGCATCGTAGATTGGCACAATCTTTTCCTTCCAAGCGGGTAGACCCTTTGGAGAGGAAGGATATTCCCTGTACACTCTACGAATATCGTTCATGAGACCTGCAACCTTTGATACACGGAGCAATAAGGGTATTTTACCAAAGCCTGCAACAAGACGCCTGAACTTCTCCCCAGCTCCAAACTTTACTTCTCCAGTCATGGAAGTATCAAGAAGGTCACTGGCTTTGATGACTTGTTTCCTGAAGGCAAAGTCAATGTCTTCATTTGTGATGTTCAGCAAGAACCACCTAAAGACATCAAGTGCAGCCTGCTTTGATCCATAGCTCTTATGGTATCGTGGATTGTAATCCCACAGAGCCTCAATTGAGGTGTCGTTCTTTTCAAGCGCTTCAGAAGCGACTATTCCCGCATGAGCTCCGCCGAGAAGTGATGAACCAATCCCTCCTCCATGAATTGGATTAACTTGGCAGGCGGCATCACCCACCAGCATGAAGTTGTCATCAACCATCGTGTCAATTGGCCTTCGGATTGGAGCTACACCACCGCTGCTGTCTAATACCTTGAGCTCACCCCAGGTGTCCATCCAGACTCTCTTCACAAAGTCATACTGTATGTCCTTTGGATTTCGGTGGCCTTCAATTGTCATTACACCATTTCCAACATTGACTCGATTCTTACCTTGAGGAAAGACCCAAGTGTAACCCCCAAGAGTTTCCTTTTGATTCCAGAAGATTTCCAGTATGTCTGGAGTTTCGAAATCGAATTCTGGGGTTTCATAGATATCTCGCCAAGCAACCATCCTGTCCTCAGCAGCAATGTTACGTTCTACTGGTGAGTTTTCGGGGAGTTGCATTCTGAGCATTCCAGTTGCACCAGTAGCATCCACCACAATACGACTAGTGATCTCTTTCTCTGGACCTCCATCCTCCGATAGTTTGACACCCGCAACCTTTCCGCCATCAAAAACTAATTTCTTAACACGAGTCGAAGCCAATAATTCTGCCCCAGCACTCTCTGCGAGACCAATAAACCATTGACCCATTTTGAGCCTATTGAAAGACATACCTGTAGTTGTCGGTCCTTGCATTCTCAATCTATGTTCTCTGTCTGGAGAAATGAGGTCAATACCGTTCACCTCATACTCAACTATCCCCGCTGGTAACTGTGGGATACCGACCAGTTCTCTTAGTTCACTAATATGGTGAGAACCTAGAGCATCGCCACAAGTTTTGTTGCCAATATTGTCTCTTTCCTTTCTATCAATGAGAAGCACTGAATGACCTCTCTTGGCAAGTGTGTACGCAGTGGTCGCGCCTCCGGTTCCAGCACCTGCAACAATTACATCATAATCAGCCATGAATCACACCTTTTTTGAGATTTGCCAAGTCTGTTCGAGAAAGCCTTCGAGCTGCATCGATATCAAGGGATTGTCTGTCCAGCCACATACTCCCAAGTCTGGCATTGATATCAGTGCTTCCTCTGAGTCAATCACTATATCGATTGCTAGTGAATCTTCCTTAATACGCTGTTGGATATGTGGTAATTTAGCTTCGCTTTTCGCTCCCAAGATTGAACGAATTTTCACGCCTCGACCTGTAGCTTCTTCTAGTGCAACAATAAAACCTTCGCCTAAATCCTCAAGTGATAGTGCTACAAGAAGAATGCTATCCTGAGCTCTTGATATCATTGAGAGCATCTTTGACTTGACCTCACTCTTCCCACGAATTGTGTAAATGAGTGCAGGTACAGCGGTTGTAGTAACTCTCGACTCTTGGAGCTTCGAGAGATCCTCAAACAACTGCTTCAGTTTTGATGTGAGAGTTTCTTTTAGATGCGACAGTGGAGCAAATTGGTATACCTTTGGACGACCTTCATGTTGAACAACTAGTCCCTTTCCAACCAGGGCATCAAGTATTGAGTACAGATTAGCATGATGTATTCCTGTTTCATCAGAAAGATCCGAAACAGTTGCGGAATCCATTGCATTGAGAGCTAGAATTACGGCAGTTTCGTGAGCTCCAAAGCCAATCTCTCTCAGAGTACTTGTAGCACGAGTACTGACCTCGTCATTGATTTTCAAACTCGATAGACTCATTTCCGTCTATAATTATGTGTAATTACTACTTAAAATTGTTATGGCCCAGCAAAACC
>JBHLQJ010000192.1:0-5830 GCA_048884945.1 Candidatus Thorarchaeota archaeon
AGCCTTAAGACGGAAGAAACTGTGCTCTATGGTTGAATGATGATGTCAGTGAGTGAAGCAACCCTTAAGGCATTGAAACACCTCGGTCTTACGGAATACGAAACCCACGCATATCTAGTACTTGTTGCTGGAGGGCAAATGGGTGCTTCTGATGTATCAACGAAATCCAAAGTCCCTTACTCAAGAATCTATGATGTGTTGGGTCGATTGGAAGAGAAGCAGTTTATCCAAGTAAGGAAGGGTAGACCTACTACGTACATTGCCAAGGCTCCAACAGAGGTCATGCGTCTTATTCGCCTTGATTGGGAGGATCGGCTCAAAGAATCAAGCAGAGTTGTAGTTGAAGAACTACAACCATTATTCGAAAAGGAAACAAAGGCAACAGCGCGTGATGTTTGGGTTGTTCATGGTCGCGCCTCAATCCTTGCTAAAGCAATGGAGATGCTAGATAATGCCAAAGAAGAGGTTCTTCTCTCTCTTCCTTCCTTTGATCTATCAGCCGAAGATGTGGATACGGTTGTTGAACGCGTCTTTCATGTCAAAGCAAAAGTACGAATTCTAACCTCATCAATCACAGACGTTTTGAAAGATATTATTCCAAAGAAGTTTGAAGTTAGAACACGAGACCGTGTCTTTGGAGCTGGTCTCGTAGTTGATCATAAAGACACCTTGATTATGCTAGCTGGTGGAAATGATGGTGATGAATTCCTTGGTATCTATTCTTCTCACGCCATCTTTGCTGCGATGAGTAGTAGTTACTTTGAATCTCTCTGGAAAGATAGTAAGCCACTTTGACGGCCTTTTATGCTATCCTCAATACTTCTTTACATAGGTATTACTAGCCTTTAGAACAGAGTCTGTGAGGGTTCAGTGTGACTCAGCCAGAAATCAACACCCATAGTCAGGATGAAACGAAAATGACTGAGGACCAAGGTCTAACTTTTGAGAGCAAGCTCTCACCAAGTGCAAAAGCGATATTGCGGTTTGTGAGGACTTTTGAAGAAGGAGGACAGCTGCAGGTTTTTCAGACTGACGCAGAGTTTGAATTGCTACACACAATGGTCACATCTTATAGGGGAAGTCTATATTCACTCTTGACACGACGACTAGAAGAAGTAGTAAATCTCGGCGGTGTTTCTATTATCTCTCAAAGAGATGTCATGAGTCTAATTGTTAATCTTTGGGAGGATAATATATCTCGCCTATCACGCACAGAACTTCCATTTCTTGAAACCGCCATCAAGAATCCTGGAGCATCATTGAACACTCTAGCCACAAATGCAGGGTTGAGCTATGCTCAGACAAGGAGAGCTCAAAAACGACTGAGCGAATCTGGTGTGCTAAGAACTGTAGGATTGGTGAATACGCATAAACTTGGACTTGAACGTGTGATTATCATTTTCGAGTCTCCCTCTCTGGTTCTTTCTGGTCCCTATGTGCAGAAGACCCTCATGGTTGATGGTTATTCTCCTTTGGTATTTGTTGTTGCTACAATACCACACCAAAAGAGGTCAGAGCTTCTAGATACAATAAGATCTTTCAGAGGGAGCACAGGTGGTGCATCTGTCTGGGCACTTTCTGATGGCCGCCCCTTCTTTAGCGGCAGATATTTCACCCCTCACAATGGCTGGGTTCTTGACCTTCTGCACTTTCGTCTAATGCTACGCAAGGGTGGTGATCCATTGTTACTTGCAGATGTGGCAACTCCCAGTCCACGTACACCTAATCGCTTCACTTACGCTGATGTCAAGATAATTGATGCTCTTGTTGGTGAATATGATAGAACTGGGAACGAAATAGTTAGCATAACTGGATTGTCAGCTTCGACCGCTTTCAGAAAACGCTCTCAGCTTATTAAGAACCGAGTAGTACTCCCAAGAGCTAGGGTGAACATTCCTCGCCTTAGTGACAGAGTAGTTTGCCTACTCAGTCCTGAATGCTCTGGGGATATTATCACCGCATGGAATCATCTACCAATCACCTATCAGAGTAGGATTCAGAATATTGAAGATCCATCAGAAAAGAAGGTCTTACTTGTTTCAGCTTTGCCAGCTGGGTCAGGTCGCGATTTAATAGAAGTGCTCAATGATGAAACTTCGAAAATTCATGATTACAGTGCTCATGTTGTAGCAGCTGGTACAGGGCAATCCACCAAAGTCGCTAATATGTATGACCGGCAAAGTGACAGCTGGAAATGGGATGTTTCGAAGTACTTTGATGCATTAACATATAGTGTGGTACGAAGGGAAGCTTCTCCCACCAATATCCCCCTTGACTTGGCATAAAACGTTCAATGACGCAACTTGTCGATACCCTAATCTTGTACTATGTCAGTCGATATTTTGAGTAACAAATGATTGAGATTGTCTTCTTGGGTTCAGGCGGATCAATTCCTACCGAAAAGAGAAATCATCCCGCAATAGCTATTCGTTATGAAGGGTGGATCCTTCTTTTTGACGCGGGTGAAGATGTCCAAAGACAATTCGAAAAGGCACAACTAGGTATGAACAAGAAGATGGCTATCTTTGTATCTCATGTTCATGCAGATCATGTACTAGGTCTGCCCGGTCTTTTGTTGAGATTCTCTCTCCTTGGCAGGATAAAACCATTGAACATTTACGGTCCAAAAGAGCTCATTGAATATGTCAAGGTTAGCCAGTCTACAATCAACCTTGGGACAACTTTTGAGGCTATTGTTCATGCAATCGGTCCCGGTGAAATATTCAGCCAACAGGATCTTTCGGTCAAATCGTTTGAAGTTGAACATAGAGGTTATGCGTTTGGGTATGAGATCAAATGGGCTCGATCCACAGGGAAATTTCTGCCTTCTAAAGCAGAGAAACTTGGTGTTCCTAAGGGCCCACTTTGGAAATTGTTGGCATCTGGTGAATCAATTAAACTTGAAGATGGAACTACTATATCACCAGCGGATGTGACTGAAGCTGGTCCTGAGTCCTTGAAGATAGTCTACTCAGGAGATAGTCGACCGTGTGATGAACTCAAGAAAGCAGCAAAGGGAGCTGACATTCTAGTTTGCGAGGCAATGTATACATCAGAACATGCAATCCTTGCTGAAGAGAGAGGTCACTCGACTGCGGCTGATGCTGCGAATCTAGCAAAAGAAACTGGTGTAAAATTACTGGTGTTGACTCACTATAGTCCAAGATACTATGATGGAGAGGAAGTTATTGGTGAAGCGCTACCAATCTTCGCAAACTCGGTATTAGCACGCGATCTTATGAGGATACAGCTTAGCAAGGATGGATTCGCAGTTATACTGAACCCACCTGTTCAGTGAATTATCCTTTGAATCCTAATCTGACTGACTTTAACGGGTGCTTTGAGAGCATACGTTTTCCAATCCGAACTTTCATGTCCGAGAATGTTGTGACACGTGACACGATGTCAGTCATATATTTCCTCATCACCGAATCCTCTCTAGCGATTTGAAAAAGGAGCTCTGTGTGTTTATCCGATTTATGGAGAACTTCTGCAATCCATCGAGAGTCCCTAAGTTCATTACCTATGGATTTCTTAAGTTGGTCATCATATTTCGCTATATGAAGAGGTGATTTCATTTCAACTGCTTCAACAGCTATGTTTGCCGCAAGTATACCTGATTGGACTGCATAAGATACTCCCTCTCCAGTTAATGGAGATGCTAATCCTGCTGCATCTCCTATTATCATACTCCTTCGTGCAACAGAGCGCCTCAGTCTATGTCCAAGTGGAACTCTATATTGCACTCTGTTTGAGGTATCAAGCTTTACACCCTTCTCTACTTCAATTAGCGATATGAGTTTCTCCCAACTTTGTTGAAGATTCTCTTGCATGTCCATTCTACAACCTATTCCGATACTGAACCCATCTTTTTTGGGAAAACACCAACCATATCCCCATGACACGAGGTTGAAGAACAACTCAATCGCTGGAAACCCATCAGTCTCATTGGTAATCATTACCGATTCAACATCACCTTGCTCCATTGGAACATCCGCAGAAATGCTTAGTGCGATCTGTTCTGAATTCCATTTGGAACGAATACCAAGTTCTTTGGAGATGATGCCATTGACTCCGTCTGCTCCCACCAGAAGATGCGATTTGTATGAGTCTCCAACTGCTAGTGCCCTTACCCCTGCGCGGGTCTGCTCTAGACCTACAATCTCAGTGTCTTGAATTACTTCAACACCAGCTTTTTCTGCCTTCTGAAGAAGCAGATGGTCAAACTTACTACGTGTCACAAGATGCCCTATGAGGTCTTCACTTGCTAGCATCACTTTTTTTCCAGATGGTGTGTGTATCAGTGCAGCATGGAACGATCGTTCAACCACAGACGAGATATCGATATCGAGGTTTCGAATCGCCTGTGGTCCTATTGCACCGCCACATGGCTTATTTCTTGGGTGATGTGACTTCTCGAGCAACACAACGTCTAGACCCGACTCTGCTGCATGGCGTGCGCAGGTTGCGCCTGCTGGTCCACCACCAATGACAGTCAGGTCATACAACTTCAGTCACCCAATCCAATCTCTACTTATCGCAACATGGATAAATCTCCTTTCACGACATCTCCTTGGGTGCACCGCATTGATGTCTGACGAAAATATCAAGATTTGTCTTATCACCACAGGTGGAACAATCTCCAGCATCTATGACCCAAGTACACATGCATTGCGACCTGGTCTCTCTATTGAAGAACTACTAAACCGGCTGCCCAAAGGAATGAGCAACATAGAAGTCATCCAAAGAGAGCTTTTCCAGCTCGATTCAGCAAACGCACAACCACACCATTGGCAGGAAATTGCGAGTACTATCAAAAACATCAACGAGGAGATACCCAATCTTCAAGGGATTGTTGTGACTCATGGGACGGACACAATGACCTATTCAGCAGCAGCTGTAAGTTTTATGATCCAAGATTTCGGTCGACCAATCGTATTCACAGGAGCCCAGATTCCTGCATCTGTGCCTTGGAGTGATGGGCCAAGGAACCTTCTGGATGCCATACGAGTTGCCGCCTTCGGAGACCTTGGTGAAACATGCATAGTGTTCAATGGTGAGATACATCGTGCTACAAGAGCCAAGAAAGTTCGAGTGAATTCATATGATGCCTTTGACTCAATGGACCCCTCATCAATAGGCATTCTAGCTAGTGACATCATTCTATATGATAACCGGAAAAAACGTGAACATGGTCTTGTACCTAGATTTGATACGCGTCTAGATGATCGTGTCTTTCTCTTGAAGGTATTTCCAGGATTTCCACCACAAGCACTCGCTAGGATTGTAGACATGGGTTTCCATGGTATTGTCATTGAAGGCTTCGGTTCAGGAAATGTACCTACTGATGAAAACGCTCTGACTGGTGGAATCCTCCAAGCCATTGATCAGGGCTGCTTTGTCGTTGTAAGTTCGCAATGCGCATTTGGGCAAGCGGACTTGTCAATATATGAGGTTGGCAGAGCTGCTCTCCAAGTTGGGGCTCTGAGTGCATATGATATGACTTCCGAGGCAGCACTTGTGAAGCTTGCATGGGTGCTAGGTCATACCCACGAACCTGATAGAGTTAAGGAGATGATGAATATTAACTATGTTGGAGAGATGTCATTCCATAGAACTTTGAACTCTAGCTAAACTAAGATTACTCAGACCCGATATCGTCACCCTTAAATCTACACCTACTTTTCTGACCAGGTTGAGCCTGGGTAGCCAAGCGGCGACGGCGGCAGCCTGGAGCTGGCGGTTGTTGAACCACCTGTCGAACGGTTAGCTGCTCTCCCTTTGGGAGGCATGAGTTCAAATCTCATCCCAGGCGCCACCTCAATTCTTG
>JBHLQJ010000193.1:0-5815 GCA_048884945.1 Candidatus Thorarchaeota archaeon
TTGCACTTCTTATTGCACTAGTTGCTGCAATACTTATTGGTGCATTCCAAATTCTTGGTTTAACTTGGGAGGTCATTCAAGACCAAATAATTAATTCACCTGATATCCAGGATGCTCTATTAACACGAGGTGCTGTCCTCTTCGGAGCTTTACTAGTACCTTACTCCTCAGCCATGGGAGGAATCTATTCTCCTTTGGTTGCGCTTGGTGTTGCTGGCTTCATTGCCGGACTGGTTTCCAAGAGTGGAGTCAGAATGCTCTTTGTTTCAATCATTGCAATGGTTCTGTTCTTCATAGGCTACTTCGTTTTGAATAGCCTTGGAGGTATTACAGACTTTTCTGCAATGTTGGCAATCGCACGAACCATGGCAATAGATATTGGTGTTGCGTTTGCTCTACTCTTTATACCTGGTATTATTGGTGCTTCATTAACATCTGAGGACTATTAGTTCTCACAAGTTAATATGGGGGCTTGCGCCCCCAGCAGCCTTTTTTATACTCGCTTTTCAAGTTGTTTTGCCAGCCTCTGAGAAGCTAGAGCTAGGAATTCGTTCAAATGTGACTTCTGTATGAATGCCCCCGCAGCCATGGGATGCCCTCCTGCTTCAGCAATAAGAGTTCCATTTTGTTCATTGAGAATATTAGCAACCTCAACAAACGCTTCTTTCAGATTCACGCCCATTTCAACAAGTTGTTTGTGAGCTCTTCCAGATAATTTGGCTAGTGGACTATCCTCTGTTGTGTTTGTGCTAACTCCAACAACTGGTTTATCGATAGGGATTATCATTGATCCTTGCGCCATCCCAATAACAATTCCAATTATTGTGTCTGGTGTCTGCGGGTCATCAACCACGTACATGCCTTGCATTTCTTTGAATCCATCATCTTCGAGTCTATGGATTGCACTTGCCAAGTTTGCTCTATGCTGCTGAAGAAGTGTTGTTCCCTCTGTAAAAGCTTCGGGGTCTCTCATACAAACTCTCACACCAACCTCTGGACGCCTATTTCTCCCGCAAGCATTTAGAAGTGTTGAGAATTCCATTGCACTACGCATCTCTGTTTTTGGTGGTCTTTGGGTGAGAACAATTGTGTCACCAATTATCCCTTGAGCAACACTTGGATTTTCATAATGCTTCAACAAAACTTGAATGATGCCTTGAACAGCTCGCTGCTTCTCAGCAGGTTCCAAATCCACCCATGTCCTCCACTCATCCCCTGATTTTAACTCAATGTTTCGCTCCTGAAAGAATGCATAGCATGCTTCCTCATTTCCAGTAAGACCAGGAAGATAGGGGTCGGTTGCATATTGGAGGAGATATGGTAAAGGTCGAGTATGAATGCCAAAGAACGTCAGGTCTCGAATAACTTCCAAATAACCAACATCTTTTCCGAGCTCGACAATCTCTTTATTTAAACCTGTAAAGCCTCTTCCATAGTAGTCTTGCAGGTCGCCTGTTGCTCCCACAATGGCGAGTTCTGAAAGGTCAACATTCTTTGATGAAACAAAAAGCGCCAACAGAAACGCAGCCCCAGCTCCAGAGAGATCATAGCTTCCGCTCAATCCGTGATGCCAAGGATTGACTTCAATTATATTCGAATATTCAATTTGATTTGATGTGTCTGTATCATTGTTTGGAGGTAGGTGATGGTCGAGGATAACAATAGACTTTACACACTCAATATTTGCTACATGCGTTTTCAACAATTCTATTTGTCCAGTTCCAAAGTCTGAGAAAATCACCAAGGCTGGTTTGTAATTTATTATGTCTGTTTCAATTTGAATGATAGATTCGGAATTAATCTGGTGTACATTATTCCACTGAAATTCTTTCTCCTCTCTATCTAGCATTATTGAAATGATGGCAAGTGCTGAAATTCCGTCTGCATCTATATGAGAGAATGCAATGACTTTGTTTGAATGGCGTATTTCACTGGCAGCCATAAGAAGTAATTCTCTCATGGATTCAGGTATAGTTTCATAGAGGCGCTCCATTTTTCCCGGAAAAGCAATCACACGTATGTGATATAAGTTGGATGCTCTATCACAACGAGAGATAGAAGGTCTTTTTATTCGGTTACTCTCATTGCTCTCGATAATGCTAAAAATATCACTAGGAATACACTTGCTACAGCTGCAAGTGCTTTTGCCACTTTTTGCCAGAGGTTTAATGGCATCTCTGATTCTCTTAATTCATTCTTGACCTTTCTTAGGTAGACTCGTGTTTCGGTGTACAATGCATCTTGATCATCTATCTTTGAAGAGAATTCATTCCAACTTTGATAATATGGCGACTCTGGGTTTGCTTTGAGCCATTCAAACCAAATTTCAAGAATCTCTTCGCGATAGGGGGATGGAAATCCTCTGATTATATCTTGGATTCGACTCTCCCATTCTTCAGGATTCGTCATAATTTGTGCACCTCATTAATTCCCGGCTGAGGAACAGTAAGTGATTTTTTGGTATGCTATTAAGTCTTGACTTAACATCATTCTTGGTGAAAAATGACGCGCGAAATGCGCATTCTGATAAATTGTGATGTCATTAACTCAAAACTAATCGAAATAAGCAATCTTTGATCAATGATTTCTATCTCATCTTTGATAAATCTCTGCTCCACTCTTTGATATCATTTCTAAGTTTTGAGAGATCCGCCGGACTTATTGTATCGACCCTTCCATAAGTACGGAGAATTCTTGTCCATCGCTGCATCTTGACAATAATCGCACTTGTGGCTCCTTTACCCTCCAGCATTCCTGCTGCTTCATTGATTTTCTGAGCAAGATCACTAGCTATCACTCCTTCCCTTACCTGAGTTTCAAGTGTGTCAAGTACTGATTGAAGATTGGATACTACACCCTTATCAGCAAGCCCCGACACTCCAGATGCAACAGCTGTTGGAGCACCAGACTCTAGTGCCTTAACAATACGGATAATCTCCTCAAGTCTCTCGGTGTTAGCATTGACTGCAAGAATGATCTCTGATGTATTTTCTTGGACCTCTGTAATGCCTGAGATGACTTCAATCATTCTGTTTAACATTTGAGTAAGTCTCTCGATGGCTCCATTAATATCAGTAAGTTTTGCCCTGAGGTAGGTGTCTTCTTCGCTCATTGTAATTTCCTCTAACGAGAGAGCGCCGTTCCTGGCACGTATCAGCTGGACAATCTATTTTCCAAAGATTAAGCTTTCTGTGCTGTTTTGGACAACTTGTCTTTCAGCAGGTACATAACCGAATACTAATATCCGCCTTCGAAGTGTTCCCGTCTAAGCTTGAAGCTACCTTAGGAGGTTCTCAATACAATGTATGTAGCTAATTTTAAGGAACGTGATGAAGCTCCTGTTGAGCTAGATGGTAGTAAGAATGCTACGATGAGATGGCTAATTGGTAAACGTACGGGAGCTAAAAGGTATGCTATGCGTCATTTTGAGATTAAACCTGGTGGAATAATCCCTATTCACTCGCATCCAGAAGAGCATGAGATCTTTGTTCTCGAAGGTGAAGCAAAAGTTCTTGGCGATGTTGAGGGTCTTGTTGCAAAGAAAGATGATATCGTTTTTGTCCCCTCTGATATGCCCCATGGTTACGACAACACAAAAGGCTCCAAATCATTTCGTTTTATATGTGTGATACCACTTCTAGAAAACGAGTAGGTAGTTTTTTCTTATCGATATCACTTTCCATTAATTGGGACTAATAGAATGAATCTTCGAGACAAAAAGCTCTGGATCTTTGATGTTGATAACACGCTAATTCATGATGTTGAACATCCCACACCGTTTCCTGATGCGTTGAAACTTTGGAATGCCTTGATAGAGAAGAATTACGAGCTTGCGATTCTTACAAATGTTGGTCGTCTCTCATCTCGACAAGTGAACCAAGCCATCTCAAAAGCTGGTTTCAAGATACCGACAGAACGTGTATTCACAGCGGGTTCAGCTGCGGCGGCATATATTCACAACCGACATCCTGGTGCTCGATGTTTTGTGATTAGCGAGGGTGGCGCACAAGAGGACTTTATAGCACGCGGTTTGGATGTTACAAATAATCCGCCCATTGATTTTGTTGCAGTTGGAGCGGATAGAGGGATGACATTTCAAGAGCTTAATTTTGCGACAAAGATGGTAAAAGAAGGAGCTTCACTACTCTGCATAAGTGGCAGTAAAGACTATCCTGGTGTATACTTGGGTTTGGAAGACATTTTCATTGGTGAACTTTCCATTGTATATGCCATCGAGCACGCAACAGGATCTAACGCAGTGGTTGTCGGAAAACCTTTGCCTGAAATCTTTGTTGAAACAGTAAATGTTCTCGGTTGTCAGGTTTCTGATGCTGTAGTTATTGGTGATAATCCAAAGTCGGATATTGCAGGCGGAAATTCAGCAGGAATGACCACAATATTGGTTCAGCGTAACCCTGATGACATTGTATCCTTCGAGTCTGGCGATTTAGATACGACCCCTACTATGACTGTACGACTGCTTGATGAGTTGATTTCAGAGATTTAGCAGCTCATAATACTCAAAGGGCAGCAAGACCCCCAAAAATGACATGATTCTTGAAAGTCCAAGAGTTCGCTTTGAGGTAGACAGACCGGGACTCAGTGTCGCAATGGTTATTATTGATGATTTGAAGGTGGGTCAATCCACCTTATCCTTCGAAGAATATGAGAGAGAGACCTTCACCGAAATTCGATCGCATATGACACTTGAGGATGCAAAGGATGATCCAATTTTTCGGTCTTATCGCGACCTTTACTGGACATTCGGAATGGATCCAACAAAGCTAAGAGTATCCAGTGAAGCTGTTTTGCGTAGAATTCTGAAGGGTTTGAATCTATGGCGCATTTCCGACATTGTAGACATTATCAATCTTGCATCAGCCTATCACAAGATACCAATTGGTCTAATTGATGCTACAAAGCTTGTTGGCGATTTGGTTGTTCGTACAGCATCCAAGGGCGAAATATTCCAAAGGATTGGTGGGAAAGCATTGGAATGCCGCGGTCGAGAAATCGTCGTGGCTGATGATGAGAAAATTGTGTGTTTTGGTTTTGCAACTCATGATTCAGAGCAGACAATGATCACGAAGGGCAGCAATAGAGTCCTAGTCCTCTTTTACGGTGCAGAGGTTGTATCAAGAACAATTATGAATGACGCATTAAAAATCACTCTCGATATGATTGACCAATGGCTTGACTGCAGAGTATCTGAACCGCAAATATTCGAGTCTAAATCCTAGAACTCTAAGAATGGTTGTCCCAAGACAATCCGTTCAAGAAGACTATTTTTGCTTGCTTTATTCACCATTTGCTCAAATTCTTTCTTCAACCTAACTTCATCAACATATTCCGGTTCTTTTATGCCCATGCTGCTTATGACCATTTTAAGCATGTATTCAAATTCATACAAAAGATACTCTTCCTTTCGCGTTTTCCCTTTTCTTGTCACTTCTTTCTTGACTACCTTTGCCAATCCCTGTTTGATTGCCTCTCTTGTTTCAGTCAAATAGAACGACATTGATTTTTCATAATGAAGCTCTCCTCTTGTGACAAGCTCTTTCAAAAATGGTAGTCCAAAAGTCCTTCGAGCAATTGCTTCTATCCTCGCAACGAAACCGTTGATTATGTCTTCATACGAGAGCATTCCGGCTTGTCCTCGCGTTTCAAAGACTTTGTCTGTTGGTTTTGCAGACTTGAATTTCTCCTTCTTCTCAGCTAGAAGCCTATCTCTCTCCAAGCGGGCTGCTTCATCTGCTTTCCTTTTCTCATCTTCTAGACGTTTTCTCTCAGCTTCTTTCTTGGCGTCCTCAATTTT
>JBHLQJ010000194.1:0-5794 GCA_048884945.1 Candidatus Thorarchaeota archaeon
CCGGGAACACTGTCACTTGTGTGTTTAACCAGCTATTCTCATTTGCTGCTGACAATCTTGGACAGATTTACATTCTCCCGAAGCATATCTGGGACGGTATCTCAGCTGAAGATCCTCGATGGGATGACGAAGACAATGTCACAGCTCATGTTGGCTCTGGTCCATTCATGTACGTTGAACGTGTACCAGATGAGTACACTGAACTTGTACGGAATGATGATTGGTGGGGTCCAAGTAATCCATACGTTGGGCAACTACCAAATATCGAAAGAGTCAGGATTGATGTTGTCATTGGCCAAGATGCAAGAATTCTTGCAATGAGAGCAGGCGATGCAGACACAGAGCGTTACGAGGTCTTCGGTGCATATGTCAATGAAATTCTAAACTCACCTGAATTGCAACTTGTCACTGGTGTTGCATCTCAATGGGACTATGTCTGGGGCTTTAACCTCACTGTTCCAGGTCTAGATGACATTAATGTCAGAAGGGCTATGGCTTACGCAATCGACAGGACAGAACTAGTCAACATTGGTAGGCTTGGTTTTGGAACTCCAACAACTGCAGCCATTCCAGAAGTGTTCTTCCCAGCCTTGTACAACTCTGAAACTGACTTCCCAGAGAACGTCACAATAGCCAATCAGATTCTAGATGCTGCTGGCTACGTTGATAATGATGGAGATGGTATCAGAAACTTCCCAGGTGGAGCACCCACCCCTGAGCTTGAGTTCGACTGTCTGAGCCTCTCGTGGGATGATATCTCGGTTTCAACAGTTACAGGTATCAAGCTCCAGATGGAGGATATCGGTATCAAGATCAACAACGTTGTGACTGACGACGGCCCGATGTACGATGCTATTTACACAGGCGAATATGAGATGTACAGCATGGCTCATGGGTACGACAACATACCAGACTACCCATGGTGGAGATGTCATTCATCCAACATCTTTGAGTGGGGTGACAACGTGCACCACCTTGACAATGTCACTGTCGACCAAATCATGGATAATTATATGGCTGCTACACCTGCAACTCTGTATGCAAGAGCTACAGATGCATCACAGGCAGTCTTAGATAACATTCCATACGTGCCATTGTACCTGTCTGACGACACCCATGCTCTTAGAGCTGAATGGGTCAACTTTACAACTCCTGCTGGAGGACCATTCACAGCTTTCAATCCAAGATCAATGGTCTTTATGTATGACTCAGAGTTTGGCGAGCCTACTACGACTCCGCCACCTCCGGACATCCTATTGATTGTTGGTGTTGGTGCGGGAGCACTCGTTGTGGGTATTGCCATAACATACTTCATTGTTCGAAGGAAGTAATAGTATATCAAAAGGGACCTTTTTTTGGTCCCTTCTACCTTTTATGTTTCAGATGGAAAGCCTTCTTACTCATTCCGATATTCTTTAAGGGGGTTTTATTATTATCAAGGTGATTCGAAGAATAGAGAAGGAGCCATAGGTATTGTCGACGAGAACTTCAATTGGGACTTGGAGATATATCGGTCAAAGAGTTGTTCAAACAGTAATTCTTTGGTTTGCAATTATTACGCTGAATTTTATTATTTTCAGAGTAATGCCAGGAGATCCTCGGCAAGCACTACTCGGTCCTGGCCTAGCCCCTGAATTAAGAACGGCATTAGTTGAAAGATTCGGTTTGGATAAACCACTCGTTGAACAATATTGGCTATACCTAGTTAACCTCTTTCGCGGAGACATGGGGTATTCTTTCTCACACTTTGGTGAACCGGTTTGGGAAACTTTGTTTGAATTCAGATTTGCTAACACATTCATATTGATGGGAGCATCTCTGATCGTTTCGGTTATAATTGGTATGTTGTTTGGCGTCCTTGCAGCAGCTCGTCGAGATACATTGATTGATACTGGCTCCACAGTGGTTTTCCTTGTTGCTTATGCACTTCCTGTGTTTTGGATTGGTGTTTTAATTCTATATTTCTTCGGATTTCAATTGGACCTAATTCCTCTTGCTGGCACAATAACTCGAGGCTATGATCATATCAATTTCATAGATTACATGTTTGACTACCTTCATCACATGATAGGACCATTTACAGTATTGACCCTCTCATTCATTGGAGGATTCTATCTTATCATGCGTGATACAGTGCTTGATGTTTTTACTCAAGATTACATCTTAGCTGCAAAAGCAAAAGGGCTCAAAGAGCGCACCATTTTATATGGCCATGCAATGCGCAACGCAATGCTACCAATGGTCAGTGTCATTGCTGTGAATGTACCCTTCCTAGTAAGCGGAGCGATGATGACTGAATATGTCTTTAGTTGGAGTGGATTGGGTCTTCTAACATACAACTCGGTCTTAACGGTAGATTATCCAGTTTTACAAGGCATATTCCTGTTCCTTGCAACAATCACACTGATTGCCAATTTTGCAGCGGATATATTGTATCTGTACTTAGACCCACGGATTAGGTATTAGGAGGTGGATAGATGGCGAACAACTTTGAACACTCAGAAAATGCAGAAACTGTTGTCATGGAAAAAGTAAAGAAACCACTGCATGTAAAAATAGTTTCCATCGGAGCTTTCTTACTACTTAGCTTCTCGGTCCTCTATACATTAGACGCAATAATCACACTCCTAAGTCCTTACATAGCCTTGAGATTTGTAGGCATGACCGATGAATGGACTATAGTTTTGACTAATACTCTTCGTATTGAAGCCTGGATCATTTTCATTCTTACATTCGTTCTTGCAATACGAGGCACGAAACTCTATGCCCATAGAGAAGGGAAATACGTTCAGAAATTCATACTAATCAATATCTGCCTTCTGACATTCTTCACAATTGGTGTAGGTTGGGGGCTCCTTCTCACATTTGGTTTATTCCTCTGGTCGCCCAAACCATTCTTGAATTGGAAGCAACTATACCTTAAGTTGTACCGAGGGCTTTTCGTGGGAATTGTTTTTGGTTGGATGATTGCAGAGAGCGTATTCACTGCAGGAAATATTGGTATTACAGTCCTACCAAGCATTCTGAATATGACATTGACCTACTATTTGCGAAGCGGTTTTACATTCCTCGCAATTTTGCCATTGATGATTATCTTCCCCATTTTCATTGTTGCTCCAAAAATTATTGAATCAATTTGGAACCTGAGACCTAAAATTGAAACTTTCTGGAGGGAATTTCTCTACCATCCAATGGGAATGATTGGGTTGGTGATTATATCTTCGATTGTGACTATTGCGCTGCTAGCACCATTCATTGCTCCATATCACTGGGGAGCTGGGTCTCTTGCTCTAGAAGACCTGTTGCAGCCTCCTAGTCCTGAACACATACTGGGGACGAATATGAGAGGCGAAGATATCTATAGTAGACTACTCTATGGTTCGCAGATTTCTCTGATAGTTGGATTTGTTGCCAGTGTAGTGTCAGTTGTGATAGGCACAGGAGTTGGATTGATTTCAGGATATTATGGTGGCATTATTGACAGCATTCTCATGCGAATTACCGATATTTTCCTCTGTTTACCGACACTACCTCTCATGCTAATTTTTCTTGTAATGTTCGGTCAAGGATTGCAGAATGTGATTATTGTTATTGCTATTCTCGGATGGACAGGAACTGCAAGAATGGTTAGAAGTGAGGCACTTTCATTGAGAGAACGTCCACTAACAGAGGCTGCTCATGCTTTAGGAGGCAGTGATGTATATATACTTACAAAACACATCCTGCCCAACACACTTCCGCTTATTTTAGCCAACATGATCCTTGGTGTTGTCAATGCAATTCTTAGTGAGGCAGGCATTGCGTTTCTTGGATTTGTTGATATTCATGGTCAGCCAAGTTGGGGTATTCTGCTTCATTGGGCTTGGAAGAATGCTGCTCTACTTTCGAATAGGTGGTGGTGGTTTATGCCTCCGGGATTATTGATACTGCTCACTACCCTTGGATTTGTCTTTGTCAGTCACACTGCGGATAAAGTCGTTAATCCGCGATTACGAGGGAGGCGAGAATAATTGGCAGTTCTTGAAGTCAAAGATTTGGCAACATACTACTACTTGGGTGGAAGAGAACTCAAGGCTGTGGATGGTGTCACCTTTAATATTGAAAAGAAGCGAACCCTTGGTCTTGCAGGAGAGAGTGGGTGTGGGAAAACCACTACTGCTTACAGCATATTACGAATCTTGGCTGAGAATGGTAGAATAGCTAGAGGTAGCGTCAATCTTGGAGGAGTGGAGCTCACGGAATTGACTGACGAAGAGATGCGAAAAATTAGATGGAAAAAAGCATCCATTGTATTTCAATATGCCATGAATGCCTTCAATCCAGTCCTCCGAATTGGCAAGCAAATTGTGGAAGTGATTCGTGATAAAGATGACATCTCTGAAGAGGAAGCACTCATGATTGTTTCCACACTTTTTGATGAAGTCGGTTTGAAACCAGAGCGACAGACGGACTATCCTCATGAGTTCAGTGGAGGAATGCTACAAAGAGCTATCATTGCACAAGCTCTTGCATGTGATCCGCAGCTTATCATTGCTGATGAACCAGTAACAGCTCTTGATGTAATCGTTCAAAACAAAATCCTTGATCTGCTTAGAAAACTTCAGGAGAAGTATGAGCTTGCAGTCCTCTTCATCACTCATGATCTCTCAGTTGTAGCTGAGAACTGTCATGATGTAGGAATCATGTATGCAGGGAATCTTGTGGAAGTTGGAGATGCGAAATCAGTATTCAAACAAAGTCTTCATCCATATTCCCACAAATTGATAGGAGCTTTCCCAAGTGTTGTAGGTCCTAAGAAGAGGCTAGAGTTCATACCTGGAGTACCTCCCAACCTATCGAATCTCCCATCAGGATGTCGTTTTCATCCAAGATGTCCTTTTGCTCAAGATATTTGCAGCAAAGAAATACCAGAATTCATAGAGGTCAAACCAGGACATTACGCGAAATGTCACTTTGCAGGAGAACTTGACTTTGGAGGCAGTTGAAAAATGACTTCGTCAGACATTATACTCAGTGTTCAGCATGTACGTAAATGGTTTGATGTCCGCTCGGGAATATTCTCTATTGGGAAAAAAAAGAGGTATGTGAAGGCAGTTGATGATGTCAGTTTCGATGTGCCCCGAGGTAGTTCAATTGCAATAGCAGGTGAGAGTGGATGCGGAAAGACTACATTGGCTAGGACTATTCTTAGGTTGGTGCAGCCTACTGCGGGTGCTGCATATTATGAGGGCGAAAACATCTTCGAAATGAATCCTCTAGAACTCACTACTCTTCGTTTGAAAATGCAATTGATTTTTCAAAACCCATTTGAAGTTCTCGATCCAAGACATACTGTTGTGGACCTTGTTGGAGAAGGTCTAGTTATTCATGATCTCGATGTGAATGATGAAGTGCTTTACAATAATGTGATTGAAGCACTAGAAGATGTTAGACTGATTCCTGGCGAAGATTTTGCGACGAGATATACCCATGAGCTTTCTGGAGGGCAGCTTCAGAGAATTGCCATCGCTCGATCGTTAATTCTAAAACCGAACTTAATCATCGCAGATGAACCTGTTTCGATGCTGGATGCAAGTATTCGAACCGAAGTCATGAACTTGATGACAGATTTACAGCGTGAGAAAAATCTCACATATATTTTCATCACACATGACTTGGCTCAAGCAAGATATATTGGTGACTACCTTATCATAATGTATCTTGGTCGTATTGCAGAGATGGGACCTATGGAGGATGTCATTCAACAACCACAGCATCCATATACAAAGGCGTTGGTTTCGAACATTCCTATTCC
>JBHLQJ010000195.1:0-5781 GCA_048884945.1 Candidatus Thorarchaeota archaeon
AGCTTAAGGAAGATCACAAAATAGTCGGAGAGGTTCGTGGTCAAGGAATGATGTTGGGGATTGAGCTCGTTCGAAATCAGGAAACAAAGGAACCTGCCATGCAGGAAATGCTTATGGTTATGGAGTTCTGTAGAGAGAAGGGACTTCTCATCGGTAAAGGAGGCCTCGATAACAACGTAATTCGACTTCAGCCTCCATTGGAACTAAATGAGATGCAGATTGGTAAAGCATGCGAAATCCTTGATGATGCCTTCGTGAAAGTCGAAAAGGACCTCTAGGACATCTTTCATTGTTTCGTTAAATCACCATAGCTATCTGGTCTGCGGTCTCTGAAGAACTGCCAAGTGTTTCGGACCTCTCTAATCATATCTAGGTCAATATCTGCAACAACAAGCTCTTCCTTGTCGCGAGACCCCTGAACGACCAACTGGCCACGTGGGTCTGCGATGTAGGAGCTTCCGTAGAAGGTGCCTGTCTTCCAAGGTTCCTCGCCGACTCTATTAATAGCTGCCATGAAGTATCCATTTGCTACCGCGTGTGCAGGTTGCTCAATGCTCCATAGATGTTCCGAGAGGCCTGCAACTGTGGCTGAAGGGTTAAAGACTATCTCCGCTCCGTTAAGTCCGAGTGCGCGAGCTCCCTCCGGAAAATGTCGATCATAACAAATATAGACACCAATCCTTGCTACCGATGTGTTGAAAACAGGATACCCGAGGTTGCCTGGCCGGAAATAGAATTTCTCCCAGAATCCAGGATCCAGATGTGGAATGTGCATCTTTCTAAATTTGCCCAAGAGAGTACCATCAGAGTCAATGACGATTGCTGTGTTATAGTACACTCCCACTGATTCCTCTTCGTACATTGGAGCAATCAATATGAGCTTGTTATCTTTGGCAAGTTTTTGCATCCGTCTACTCAAGGGTCCGGGAATGGGTTCTGCATATTTGTACCACTTTCTATTTTGTTCAGCACAAAAATATGGACCATAGAATAACTCTTGAAAACAAAGGATCTGTACCTCTTGCTGCTTTGCAATAGTTGCAAATCCTTCATGTTTTCGAATCATCTTTTCGATGTTTTTCTCAATGGCTGCATTGTCTGAAACATCGCCTTCCCAAGTAGCTTGTACGAGGCCGACACGAACTTTTCTCAATGCTATCACTCCACTGACTTGAGAGAATGAACTCTTACTGTTGTATCTAATAGACGTTTCCCAAACCAATTTATGGTGAGTTTTTCACTACTATACGGAGAACTTCCGATGTCCGAGCTAGATCTAATTGTCAAGAACGGAACTGTTGTGACGGCAGTCGACACCTACAAAGCAGATGTTGGAGTCAAAAACGGAAAGATCACGAGCTTAGGATCTAATCTTAATCCAGGACCTGATACAAAAGTTGTCGATGCGATGAGAATGTATGTTTTTCCTGGTGGTATTGATGTACATGTTCATTTTCAACTTCCATTCTCTGGGACAGTTTCTGCTGATGATTTTGAGAATGGCACCAAAGCTGCAGCGTGTGGTGGTGTAACTACAGTTCTTGACTTCGCCATTCAAAAGAAAGGGCATCCAATAATGGAAGCAGTGGAGGCGCGTAGAGCCGAGGCAGATCCGAATGTGTGCGTTGATTATGGGTTACATGCAGCTATTACTGATTGGAATTCTAAAACTCAAGCCGAGATAAAGAAGATTATCGACTATGGGATACCCACTTTCAAGATGTTCATGATATACAAAAATGAGGGGTGGATGGCTAATGATGGTATGCTCTTCAATGCGTTGGAAGAAACTGCCAAACTCGGTGGCCATATTGGAGTGCACGCAGAGAGCGTAGACGTTCTTGATATGTTAATTAAAAGATATGCTAAGGAGAAGGAGAAATATGGTGCTTATGGGCACACACTCTCCAGACCGTGTTATGTTGAGGAAGAGGCAATTATCAGGGCAATCAAATGGGCTGAGGCAACTGGTGGAAAACTCTACATCGTTCACATGTCAACAGGTGAGGGTGCAGAGGCTGTTCATGCTGCTAGGAAAAGAGGTGTGAATGTTTATGCAGAAACCTGCCCTCAATACTTGCTTCTGGATGACGAAGTGTTCAAGCGTAAAGATGGACATCTCTATGCTACATGTCCTCAGATTAAGAAGCCGCATGACAGTGAACGATTGTGGAAGGGGCTTGCAAATGGAGATGTACAGATTGTTGCCACTGATACATGCACGTTTGACACAAAACAAAAAGCTGCATGGAATGGTGACTTCAGGAAGATTCCATTTGGCATGCCTGGCGTCGAAACCATGGTGCCACTGATGTATACTGAGGGCGTTGGTAAACGTGGCTTTAGTGTGAATCATTTAGTATCCCTTGTCAGCACCAATCCCGCTAAGCTCTTTGGGCTGTTTCCCGAAAAAGGGACAATAGCAATTGGCAGTGATGCTGATTTGGTCGTCTTTGACCCTAAAAAAGTGGTGACGATTAAAGCTGAGCATCTTCAGACAAATTGTGACTGGAACCCATTTGAGGGTTGGAAACTAGTAGGATATCCGACCACAACAATCTCAAGGGGTAAGATAGTTGCTGAGACTGGCAAGTTTGTGGGTGAAGTTGGTCACGGAAGATTTCTCAAACGAAAGCCATTTGGAAAGCTATGAAAAGACATCTCGTCAACCTCATAAGTCATAACCAGTAACCAAATTCTATGCGATTCCCAAACAACCGTGCATATCATGTGGTCTATGATGACTCGCTAATGGATGCAGTCAAGTATGCAGCAGAGAACGATTGGACAAGCATAGTACCAGACATTGGTGTTCCCGCATTCTCACCCGAGCGAATTTTGACTGACGAACGCACCCGCTTACGAGAACTGTCACGAAACCTATCTATCGGTTGGGGTTTTCATGCGGCTGGCGATAACGTTAGTCTATTTTCTACATATCCTCCAATTCGGGCGGGAATTATTCAGTATTTCAAGCAAACAATAAATTTGGCTCGAGAAATAAGCACTGGACCAACAAATGTGGTGATTCATGCTGGAGTTCCTCCCAAGTTCAAGAAGGCTAGGAGTCAATCCGGAAATTTCAATGATATCCACCATGATTTCTATGCTCAAACACTTCGGGAGAACATCACAGCACTTATTGAGCATGCTTTTCCTCATGTTAAAATTGCCATTGAAAACACTGGATGGACACCTCTAATTAGGGATGTTGTAAGATCGCTCCTCCCTAAAGGACTTAGACTCTGTTTTGATATTCCAAAGCTTTATGGTCCAGGATTCAAAATCATAGAGGAAGACTGGAACTTTATCAAGGAACACAAAGGATTCATTGAAGTTGTTCATATACATGACATCGATCCAACTCTTGGTTTGCATCAAGTAGTTGGAGAAGGGATTTTAGACTTTGAACGATATCTCCGTTTCTTGAGTGAACTTCCCACCAAACCTCAGTATGTCTTCGAAGTCCGACCCCGTGAAGAAGCTCATGAAAGTCTCTTGAAACTTGGTCGGCTTCTGGATATCTTGAATCTGACTCTCTAGGTATTACTACAGCTGCGTGGAAAACAGAATGTAGAAAAAGAGTGCAATAATGAACAAGATTACTCCAATTACTAACGCAAGAATAGTTCTCATTTCCATTATCATTCTCTCTCCTGTTGTTGAAGAACTAATGCATCTCTAATTTCACGAAATGCTTCAAGTGTGTCACGATTGAATATTCTGATTTTTTTGCTGATCCTTCCAATTCCCTCTATTGGAAGTGGAGCTCGGTCAAACCCTCGAAGCTCCCGGAGTATGAAGTCTCGTAGCTCTTCATGGAACTTTACTCCCTCAATGTTTTCCTGAGCAGTACCACCCCTTGTGAGTCTCTGAAGGATAATCGCAATTACACCTCCACCTTGCACAGCCGAAGGCTTAGCAGCTGTTTCAATCTGAACCGTACCAATCCCAAAGAGTCTATCAAAGATGCCTCTTCTTGTTCTCAAGTTAGTCACTGTTCGAAAGGGTACATGCCTTTGTATGATATTGATGATGCCTTTCCTTACGAATATCTCTGGACTGACTTCGCCTTCCCAGCTAGCTAATGAATAGTAGATTCGTTTGACATAGATGTATGTATAAACAATCCATAGTGCAAAAACAGTGCCTGCTGCCAGCCAATAATATTGAGTGACTGAGCTCCATCCCAGTATAATGAAGACCTCTGTAAATTCAGCTAATGTCAGGATGAAGTCTGTAACAATAGGATTGCTGAAAAATAACACCCAGATAGCGACCCAAATCAGGACTAAGATGATAGATACTCTCAGCCATTTCTTATAGAGAAAGGCGTTGTCTGGATGGAACATTCTTCCACTAGTTACCTGTTCCATGGGCGGTTTGATGACCCGCCCTTCTTCTGAATCCATCTAGTCTATTCCTCAGTCTTTGTCTTTTTTCAATAGATCGCGAATCTCACGAAGCACCATTAGAATTTCATCTTCGATGCTACCAGGTTCTATGACAATTGGCTCATCTTCCTCAGGAAGAACTACTTCTGTACCTGTTACGTACGGGTCCTTGAACCTCCTGAGTTCCAGGAGAATAAAGTCTCTCAGCTCCTCGTAAAATGTCAAGCCCTCAAGCTTCTCCTCAGCTGACTGAAAAGAACCCGCAGACCCGCTTGCAGTTTCTACCTCAATTGAGCCAATCCCAAACAGACGGTCGAAAGGTCCTGCAACGCTTTGGATGTTTGTTATTGTGCGAAAAGGAACATGTTTCCTTGTAATGTTGATGATTCCTTTTTTCACATATATCTCTGGCATCGTCTTGCCAGTTTTAGCGATCACGGAATACTCGAAAGACCGGATGTAGATTGGGTAAATTATCAGGTAGGGTATCAAAATGGACCCCGTGATAATCCAATACCAGAAATTGAAGGGGAACCATATGAGGTCAAAGGTAGATGTCATACCTCCTGGATTTCCAGTTATTACTCCAACAATCCAAAAGACCAGTAAAATTAAACTAATAATTGTTATCCATAACATAACCACACTAAAGACACCAATGAACCAGTTCTTGTTGCGAAAGTACTTTGATGGCTTGAAGACCTTTCCTCGAGCAATCTCCTCCATCGGAGGTTTGATTACTTTGCCTCTACCTGACATGTTCGTTTTACCTCTCCTTCTCGAATTTATTATCAATTCTCTCTAATACGTTCCTAATCTCACGAAGCGTTATGAGTATCTCGTCATCAAGGCTATCACTTAAACGAGGAACTGGTTCATCTCTTGGCTGTATAAATTCCGTTCCTGTTACATAGGGGTCTCTGAAGCGTCTAAGTTCATGAAGAATGAAGTCTCGCACCTCCTCGTAGAAAGTTATGCCCTCGAGTTTTTCCTCGGGGCTTCTACCACCTTGTGCACCGCCAGAGTACCCAGCTGTTTCAATTTCAACGGTACCTATCCCAAAGAGTCGGTCTATTGGACCAGTTCTGCTCGCAATATTGGTGATAGTTCTAAATGGGACGTGCTTCTTTGTCACATTGACTAACCCCTTCTTGACATAGATTTCTGGCATCGTGGTTCCTGTTTTCGAAATAACGCTATACTCAAAGTTACTAATGTAAAAAGGAATTGCTACAAGTATTGGAAGGAACCAAAAGACCGACAATACCAGATACCAGAAGTTGACAGCAGGTAACCAGTCATAGAAGATCATCCAGAAGACCGGGACCCAGTTTGGAGTCCCAGAATCAATCGCACCAATCCAAGCTATTAATGCAAGACAGCCCAG
>JBHLQJ010000196.1:0-5778 GCA_048884945.1 Candidatus Thorarchaeota archaeon
GATTAGAAAGCGTTTCTGCAATAAGCCGCTTGTGCTCAATTACATCAATTCGCTCTTTGTGGAACAAATACGGAACAGCCAGTGTAACAGTTGTCTCTTGTATGTCAATCGGCGTTGCTACCTGCATGCTCATGGATCGCGTGCTCATCTTCATGAATATCCCACAAAACGCATCGGATGCCATCATGAATACGCTTCATTTCAATGCGATTACCCTTCACGTAGAGCTCAAATTCCGATCCCATTGTTTTTTATCACCTTAAGGAATTGCTTTAATCATGGAAGTATTAAGTATTACATAGAAGCACTGTCCGATATGCATTTATACTTCCCGCAAACACGCGACTGATGGGTACCATCACCAAGTGAGGAATTCAGCTATGGCCGAAATGAGCTCAATAACTTCGGAAACTAGTACTTTGAGTCAATCAGGAGAAAAGATTGGAGAACTTGCAGGCTTGGGAAGCATTCTAGGTATTGTTGCGGCCGTGTTTGGTCTTCTAATTGGAAAATCCTTGGTTCCTATTTCTGCTCTTCGTTGGGAAGTACCATCAAGTGCTCCTTTTGTATGGAGAATAGAGGGGACTCCCATTTATTGGATTTGCGTGTCAACTTTCATGGGATTACTTGCAGCAAGTCTCTTACTCCAAGCTATCGGTTCAAGAGGATTAGGTAACTTCCTGGGATCTGGATCTGTAAATGTCACATGGGTTGGATTTATACTCGCTGCTGCAACTGCGTTTATTTTCCCCACATTGTTTTTCCGAGTAATAGCAGAATCACTTATTCGCGAGTTCTGGGCTCAAGTTTATTTCGTGGGTGCTTTATTTGTAATTACTTGGCAGTTAATTTCAGTGATTTATACTGATTCAAGTAAGACTTGGATTGGTTTCCTTGCAGGAACATTAAACGCATTATTCATCCCAATACTTGCTATTGGTCAAGCAATATCTCCTCTTCTAATTTACGTAGCATATGGAATTCTCCTATTAGGTCAATTAATGGCAGTCTTGTTTTGGTGGGCTCCATTTGATACAATTCGTGAATACGCAAGAAGCACAGACAAAGCGAAAATTGCATTTGGTTTTACAGGAATCATGACATTTGTTTTGGGTCTATCTGCTGTATTCTTCGGACCAATAGGAGTTGAGGGAGGAATTGAGGTTTGGCGTCCATGGAGTACTTTATCAAATCCTGTAACTTATCAGACAAACCCAGCCCTCGTCTTGGGATTGGTTTCTTTAATGTTATACTGGATTATGCTTGCACCACGGCTAGGCGCACGAGAGCTTAAGGCTGCAGCAATTGGTGAGGACATCATCAAAGGGGGAAATAGATGGTTCATGTTCTTCTTAGCAATATTAGGGATTATATCTGCAGGTCAAGCTGGTGCTTTTGTTTCGGGAGTGAATTCATGGGCCTTTTTCACGGTCACAGGTCCTGCTGGTATAATATTTCTGATGGGAGCCGCATACACTGCAAAAACGGATATGATCACCGGAGTTCCCATGGTAATTACAGGAATATTCTTGTTAATCCATCCCTTTGTTTTACTACCCTTCATTCTAATTCCATGGATACTTGTTATCATCACACAAGGCTTCTTGCTCGTTGAAACTAGAATTAGAGGTCTCACAGGGTTCTCTCAAGCATCGTTAACAGTAATTATCAGTCTAGTATCGTCAACGGCCCTCATTATGTTTCTATTAGGTGGGTTTGGGAGTGGACCACTGGCACTTTGGCCCACCAATCGATGGTTCAATATCGGACTATTGCAAAATATTCCGGCAGCTATTCAAGGACCATTAATTATTGCTCTGCCACTCACGCTTTTGCTATTGAGAAATGTTTCACTTGCTGGTTATTCGTATGGTAGAGGATATGCAACAGGAGGAGTCTTGGTAGGTGCAAGTGTCTTGTTTTCATTCTTGATTCCAGCGATTGCGGGTAATCAGAGTGCTGCACACCAAGCGAATACTGGAGCGGCCCTGTTACTTGCGCTTTATTCAATAGGCATAGTACTTGTTATCTCACTAAATCTCAATCTAGCAAATGATTTAGAGGACAAAGGAAAAGGCTTTGAGAGTTCACTAATCAAGGTGGCATCCATCGTCAGTCTTTTGGTTGCAGCTGTGGTTGTCATCATGATTCTGGTAGTATTCGCTGGAATGCCTACTCCTCAGCAGATTGCATTGATGGTGTCCATTATGGTCACGTTTGTTGTGAGTAGTGAGATTCTATCAATCATTGGGTGGTTGTTTGCTGGATTTAGATTTGGCATGTTGAAAGAAGGTTTCAAATTTAAGAGATTGACATAGAAATACATCAGAAGGGAAAAGTGCCAAAAATTGGCTCTAGCAGTAAAGGGTAATCCAATTCGACCAGAAAAAGCAAATATCGCATTTCTATTGGTCCATGGGTTCTGTGCATCAGTCGATGAGCTGGCTACTTTAGGAGAATATCTATCGAATGAAGGTTACGCGTCCTTTGCTGTGCAGCTGGCAGGCCATGGGACCACTCCAGAAGATTTGAAAAAGACAACATGGCAAGATTGGTACCAATCAGTCAAGATTGGGCTTAAGGTTGTTCGCTCATGGAATACAGAACATGTTTTTGTCGTTGGGTTTTCTATGGGCGGACTGCTCTCAATATTATTAGCATCGGAGCAGAAGGATATCGATGGACTGGTTCTTATTGCACCAGCATTGAAGACACCTGGATTCCTCCCAAAGCTAGTGCCCTTATTGAAGTACTTTGTAGGATATAGAGAAATAGATGTTGAAGCGGCACAACTCGTATACGATGTAAAGCGAACCAAGTATAGCAAAGAGCCAGTTGCTTCATATCACGAGTTCTTTAAGCTCCAGAAAATCGCCAAACAAAGAATGAGTGAGGTAAGACAGCCAACAGTTGTACTTCAGGGAAATGAGGATAAGACCATTGATCCTACAAGTGCGCATTTGGCGTATCATGGCATTTCATCTGGAAAGAAGGAGATTCATGTAATTGAAGGAGCAGAACATGTAATCAGCTGTCATCCGACAAGAGCTGTGGCTTTTCCTTTGATTTCTGGATTCATTAAGGGAGTAACTCAATAGTCTTGCTCTCGGAGGATGCTTGCCAATTTATCTGGAAAATCAGTAATCACACCATCAACACCAATGGCAATAAGTTCCCTCATCACATGAGTATCATTTACCGTCCAAGGATAGACTTTCAATGTTGAGTGGTGTGCTTCATTCACAAGTCCAGGAGTGACCAATTCATAAAGTGGATTGATGGCATTTACCCGATTGTCCAAAGCGTACAGAACTAGGTCTTTTTTGAAAGTGTTAACCAATATGGCTGTTTGAATTGTATTGCTAAACTCACGAATTGTATTGAGTGTACCATGATAGAAAGAGGAGATGATAACATCTTGATGCATCTTCAATTGATCAATCATATCAAGCAGCTTCTGTTCTACTCCAATCACCTTTAGCTCAACATTGACCTGAAGACGACCAGAGGCAAATTTAAGAACATCAGTAAGAAGAGGAATTGATTCACCTTCACCTGCATCAAGCGCGAGTAATTCTTTGTAAGTTAGTTGATGAACTTCACCAGTTCCATTCGTTGTACGATCTACAGTAGAATCATGGATACACACCAACTCTCCATCAATAGTCTCATGAACATCAAGCTCAATCATCTGTGCACCTAACTCGAATGCACGTTTAAATGAGAGGAGAGTATTTTCTGGAGCGTGTCCTGATGCTCCTTTATGACCTATGACAATTGGTGCTGTCATTATTTATTCTCCAAGTAATATGATACAGGATGCCCAAGATTTGTTATGCATCATCTGGTCGAGCCAGACCAGTTCCGCCGCAACGAGGACAAGTATCAAATTCTTCTCCACTTTTGATTTTGCCTGTACCTTGGCAGTAGTAGCAATCATCTTTTGGAACATCAAGTGACTTATCAGCACGTCTAGCAAATGCGGCCCCAATGCCTACTAGAACGACTCCAATGAACATCATAAAGAGCGAAAAGATGTACATATCAGGTATTGGTAGGAGGTAAAATAGAGAGATTACGAAAAGCACTAGTCCCAAAATAACAAGCAGAAAGCCTATCTTTTTCCTGTACATCTTGAATACCTTTCCTGCAGCACGAGTCGATTGTTTACTTGTCCGCTTTATAATTTGTTATTCATGTGCATGTCCACTCTTCATAACAAAAAAAAATAGGAGAATGATGCAATGTATAACAAATGAACAAGTTCATTAAAATCGTGCTGTTGGTAATTATTATTGAGTTGATTGCATTTCTCGGAATTCATTAGTTTTTTAGTGGTCAACTTCCATTGCAGCCTTGCATGAACTGTCATGGAGTATAGATAATTCTCGAAGTAAGACACCCGAAATGATAATAGCCAACATTTGAATTAGAAAGTCATTAATGGAGATGAGAAAATGTCAAGAACTGATCTCTTTGCGAAATATTCACAGATTTATGCAAAAGCACAGGCGAAAGAGATTGTTCCCGATGGAACATTTGTAAGGCAATTAATAGATATTCCCCGGAAATCGTATGACGTTGGTATCTTTTTCAAAGCTAAGAAAAGTAACAAAGTTGTACAAGTTCATTTAGGTGAACCAATTCCAGCCGAGGTCGCATCTCAAGAAGGTTTTCTTGAAACAGAGGAAGCGACCTATCTCAGTCGTACAATCATTTCTAAGTTTAAGACAGTTGATTTTCTAAGAGTTGTAATATCCGCGGGCGAAATCCTTCTGAAAAAGGAGGAACGTATTGACTTCCTAAAAAATGCTCAACGCATATTGGATGTTATTTTGAGGAAAGCACGAAACATTTTGCATCTTGGAGAAATTTCTCCATTTCAATTTGATAGTAGAGTAAGGACTTTGAGTGAATTTTTGACGAAAGAACTGAAATTGGATGAAGTATCTGTTGAAGCAGCGTCAATACCCTTTAATGTCGCAGGACCAACTTACATCCTTTTAGCAGATGGCTCGATGATAGTTGTTGGAGATGAACCACGAGTCCCTCAAGGTCAGTTCTATCTAGTGGGTGGAATTGGTTATAGATTTGATAAGACTGAAGGCGCCATTAGTGAGGAGCGGCTATTTAGGACAACAGCAGATTTGTCCCCACAGGGAATTGATGAGGCATATATTGACGGAATGATTCAAAGAGTCGCTGAGGATTTTCAGAATAAACTGCACTCCTTGATTTTCTCAGATGTTTGGAAGAAGGGCAAATCCAGTCCAATAGGTGTAAATTTTGGAGGAGATTTACTCATAAAAGCTGAGTCTAGTAGCGAAATCTGGACTGGAGTCTTTGAGGTCTATGTTATGCCACCTAGAGCATAATATAATCAAACGCATCAATAGCAATGAATACAGCACGGAACGCATAGATCCTGAAGGTATAGGTAGCAACAGCTTGTTGAATTGTATTAACTGATGTTCGAAGAGCGGATAGCGAGTCATTTCCGTATGCACCTAAGAATGAAGGAAGCGAGTTTAGCGTGATTTGAGTCACACCATTTCCAAGCGCGAGTAAAATATCATTTACTAATACATCAAAATCCTCGTATACATTATCAGTTCTACCCATCAAATCGGTAGAATTGCCTGTTTCTCCAATTCTAATGCTCCAAGGATCATCAAGTCTGCTGATAGAACTTGAATATGTATGAACCAAATACTCTCCAACATCACCATTCATTTCAAAGGAAAATCGGGAACGACCGCACAATAATGATATTCTGTC
>JBHLQJ010000197.1:0-5763 GCA_048884945.1 Candidatus Thorarchaeota archaeon
AGCTCTTTGAAGACTAGATCTTGTTTTTCATTGGTTTCAACAACACCAGCAGGCCAGCGTACAATAAATGTAGGCATACCAAATTCAAGAACACTTGTTACGATTTCAAAATGGAGTGAAAGAATGTCATTCAATTCAGCAAATGTCGGATATGTTATGACACTGCTTGAGTCATCATCGAAAGCCACTGTGGGTTTGTCTCCCAGTCGTCAAGACTATTGGCTAATTTTGCTTGTACCAATTTAAGAATATCCGCTTAGGCAGGGAATTTCCTACAGATGAAGTGAGTTTGCCAAATTATAGGCATCATGTATTACATCGAGAAGATTCATTGATGCTTTTACCGAACCAACCTTTTCTGTACGAAGGCTTGATTTTGATAGTCGTTTCAATATGCGATCATTAGGTTGTGGACGTGTAGCTAGAACAACAGTTTTCATGTCCATCTGTCTATATCGACCTTCACTGAGTAATGAAATATTATCCGTATCAATCTCCGTCACATGAGTATTGACATGAGTATGAATCCCTTTTTCCTTGAGACTCTTTAGAATGACCCATCTTGTTGTTCTGCTAAGATCAACTCCTAGAGCTTCATCAGACTCAAAGATATGCACTGATTTTGCTCTTGATGCAAGATAGAGTCCAGTATAACAGCCTAAAGCACCTCCACCTACTATAGCGACTGTGCTTAAGTTGTCTAATCCGAAAGATATTACATCATATGCCGATGTTACATGAGCCATCTCCACACCATCGATGGGTGGTGCTCCTGCAACAGTACCAGCAGCAACAATAACACAATCTAATTCTAAGTCGACGAGTTTATCGACTGTTGCTTGTTCATTAAGTCGGATATCAACGCCAAGTTTCTTGAGTTCACGTTCCATGTAAGTCACATATGCAGCAAATTCGCCCCTTCCGGGGACTTTGGCGGCAAGATTAAGTAATCCTCCAAGTCGATTGTTTTGTTCAAAGAGAGTGACATCAAAACCTCTTAATCGAAGTACACGAGCACTCTCCATTCCTGCAGCTCCACCACCAACAACAGCAATTCTTCCATTTCCTGAAGGACCTAACATCCGCATGTTTTCATATCCTGCAAGCGGATTAAGAGCGCACGTAACAGGTTCAATCATGAAGACTCTATCTAGGCAGCCTTGATTGCAAGCTATACAAGGAAGAATATCTGAATGTAGCCCTTGACGCGCTTTGGTAGGAAGCGCTGGGTCTACAAGCAAACCTCGTGACATACCAATAAGTTGGACTTTACCTCTTGATAGGATGTGCTCTGCAAGCTTCACACTATTGATACGATTGCATGCAACCACTGGGACATCCACAACACTAGCAATCCCTTCAGCCAAGTAGGTGTACCCACCTCTAGGAACATTCATGGTTATCTGAGGGACTCTAGTTTCGTGCCAACCTCCTGTTATGTTCAAGCAGTCTACGCCCGCCTTGACAAGTTTGGGAGCGAGTATTTTGTTATCTTCAAGAGTAAGACCTTCAGGTACAAAGTCTTCCCCACTCATCCGGTATATAATGGGAAACTTAGGTCCTACAACCTTTCTCACGTGCTCAATGATCTCAAGAGGGAATCTTGATCGAGAATCGAAATCGCCTCCGTATGCATCTTTCCTTTTATTCGTAGCTTTTGCTAGAAATTGATTGATAAGATATCCTGCTGATCCGATAATCTCAACCGCATCAAATCCCGCCTCTATAGCCCTTCCTGCAGCGTTCCCAAAATTCTCTATTGTCTTGTTAATCTCTTCCAATGTCAGTGCCCGTGGAGTTTCTCGCGTTAAGCGACATTTCACCTCTGATGATGAAACCGCTTTTTCTCCCAATACAATGGAATGTGCATACCGTCCTGCATGATAGAGTTGCGCAGCTACTGGGACATCATGCGTGTGAATGGTATCTGTGAGTTTTTGTAAACCACTTATGTGCTCATCTTTACTGATACCAATCATTGTTGGAGTGCTCATCCCAAGATGTTCTGTATAACAACCTCCAACAATAATCAAACCAGGTCGATGCTTTGCACGTTCTCTATAGAACTCCACAAGTCTGTCGGTGACCATCCCATCTTCTTCACAATAGCCAAGATGTGTTGCCAACATTACCAAGCGGTTATCTAGCTTAAGATCCTTTATTCGTGTAGACTCCCAGAGATTCATGCAAATCCATCATCCATAGAATTGAAACCAATGATTCAATGTACGCTCAGCGAATCGCTCAGCTCCGTTTGCGATTTCTTGAGGAATCATGCCCTCATTGATGAACTCCTCTACGCTCATCCCTGAACTTGTTGCATCTTCAACATTAGCTCTCAAGTCCATTAGTGCCTGCATATACTCCTCCAACTCAGCTAGACCACACACAGGACCATGTCCAGGAATGATTGTTTCAATGCCAAGGTTAAGAATCTCTTCCAGAGCCATTATCCATCTATCAGGATCACAGGTTGAGTCCCCGCCATATGGAAACTGGCCGCTGAACACTAAATCCCCGATGAATATTACCTGATGTGGGTGTGAAATGATTGTGGAAGATCCTGCTGTGTGTCCTCCCAAAAGTTTTACCGAAATCTCTTCGTTATTACCAAGGAAAATGTAGGTCTTGAAAACGACATCAGGTAAACGTATCGAAAGATCATGAAGTGCATACCATAAGTCAGGTCGTTCATCCTTAGTGTCAGCATAGCTCTTCTTCAGCCTTTCAGCTTTCCAATCTCCCTTCAGGTTCTCTTCACATTGTTTCCTTGTTGGTGCAGACGCAATAAGACTCACAGGTTCGAAAGCTTGGGCACCGAATACATGATCGCTATGAGAATGTGTGAATATGAGTTTTAGAATAGGTAGACTAGTTTCTTTTACCAAGAAGTCTTTTGCTTCACTGCTTTTGGTGTGAATCATACCTGCATCAATCATGACAACCTCATCTTCTAGAACTATTGCACCATAATTTCCACCATTGGTACCATCTGTGTCAACAAATATTCCATCGACAAGGTTTTGGAGAGTCATGGATAGAAGCAGTTCGACCTTGCAGATATAGTTGTCCACTTCCTGATTAGGATGCAAGAGTCCGCAGAATGCCTTCAAGTGCTCCTTCAGGACCTTTGAATTCACGTACCCTGAACGGAACTCCTAATCGATCAGCAATCCCCCGGCAGGCTTCAATATCAACACCTGGAATGTCCACTGCTGACAGCTCGACTTTCAATAATGGCTTGCATTCTTCAACAAAATCGAGAATTGATTCAAAGGCACCTCTTCCGAATTTGGGTTTGCATAACCGAAAATATGTATCAGGATCCTGTGCATTAAGAGAGATTTGGATGCGACTCAGACCAGCTTCTGCGAGCTCACCTGCAACATCACGTGAGGGATACAATAAGTGTGCTTGTCCATCAGTATTCATTCTAATCGGGACATCAGTCATTTCTTTGAGCTTTCTGATTGCTGCTAGAACTGCATCAAGGTTGAGTAGCGGTTCGCCAAAACCAACAATTGCAACGTCAGTATATTTTCTGTCCCAGCTACTCTCTATTGCTTCAACAAGTTCCTGAGGACTCGGATCTTCTTTAAGAACTAGATTAAATCCAAATACGCCTTCGCCGAACTGCCTCACACAGAACAAGCATTCGTTCACACACTGAGATGTCGGGTTGATGTAGAAACTACTCCCACGCCAATATGTCAGATTGCCTTTTGACATCAGGATAACACATCTTTCAATGATGCTGAATCATCAACTGCTATAGCATTCAAGCTTACTCACATTTAACCTTCTCTAATTTGATATCAAATCTTTTATTTCATTAGGCTTCAAGGATAAACTGGCAGAGATATGAGATGGTTCTTAATATGCTCTCAGTTATAATATAGACTATACAAATGCTATCTGAGTATCCGCCCATATCAAAAGCAAATAGAAGATACAGTACCACACCATAGTTAGCTGAATGCCCATAGTAATGTCAAGACCGCAGTCACAAGTGTCATCAATATAGCGACAACTAAGCCATACCGGATCACATCACCCTCGATACCAATCTCGTCTATGACAGCTGCAGCATTCTGTATCTTTGCCGGACTTAGCACGCTTGCTAGTCCGCCACCGATTCCATTTGATGCAGCCACAACAACTGCATTTGCTCCGATACTCATACTGGCTTGATAGTGGTAATTGGTGAACATTGCGATGGCGGAGGTTTCAGAACCTGAGATAAAGCCAGCTAGTAGACCAAGGAAAGCAGCAGTCAGAGGATATGCTGTACCAAGAGCAGTTGATGTCAATGAAGCCAGTAGATAGACCATGTTATTGGTTGGATCTGCAGGAAATATCCAAATCCCGCTTATATCAGGAATGAACCCGCTGAAGTTCATTACCTCAGCCATAGCAAAAAAGATGGCAGCAGCAAGTACAGGTCGAGGAGCGCGTTTAATGAATTTGGAATATGTGTTCCTAAGCACCTGTTTATCGTTTTTGAAGAATGGCATGGAAATAAGTGTTGCAATCAACATGAGAGTATATGCTTGCCAGAGGAATTTTGTACTGATACTTAAATTCCGAATGGTAAAATCAGCTGTTTGATATTGACCAAAATTAGCCACATAATCAAGTGTGCTTGCTAACAGAATCCTGATTGGATCCACAAGAGTTGTAACTAATGAGAGAATTACGAGAATGACCCAGGGGATACTGGCACGCCAGAGGTTCATTGTCCTTTCAGTTTCCAAATCTTTCTCGTTAAGTTGAGTTCTATCCATGAAGGGTTTCTTTGAAATCTTATTGAATACAAACAAGACTCCAAGAACAGCAGCCCCAGCTATAACATTAGTAAGACGTGTTAAGTTGACAATCTCTAGATTACAGATAATTGCAGTAAGACCTGCAGTCACTCCAGCAAGTATAGCAACTGAAAGTCCTTGTCTATCAAATAACAACTTCCTTCCTCCAGCAATCCAAAGCATTGCTATTGCTATTCCTACTGAAACAATTGGCATATATGAAGCAAAGACTGAGCCAGCAAACCAAAGGGCTATTGGACTTCCAGACACGCCAGAATAGACATCAGCAAAGACTTGAGCAGGAACACCAAGGAGGGCATAAGTTGTTAGAGGGTCATATCCAATAGAAGGAAGTGCAACAGAAACTAACGGAGAGAAACCGAGAGCTAGCATAACTGGAGGTAGCATCGAAACAGGTGTAGCCCCTATTCCAACCAAGAAGAGCCCAAGTCCGAAGCTTATTATCAAAATTTGCATCGAACGATTTCCCCCACCCAGAGTCTTAAAGAAAACAATTAGTCTCTGTAGAGCACCAGTTTCTTGCATATAGGTCATCATTAGAATTGATGTTGCCACCATCAATGAGATAGGAAAAGATCGAACAATTCCTGCTAAACTTGCTATAATGACCACTCCAAAATCCGTCTGAAACGCAAAAACTGCAATCACAACGGTGGTTATCCACACTACAACACCAGTAGTATCAGCCGCTTTCTTGAAGTAAACAAGAAGTAATAGTGCCAGAATTATAGGTAGAATAATTAGAATGAAACCCAATGCTGAATCCATGGATTATGTCCTCCTCTTAAGTAGTCCATTATCAAAATACCAATCTATTGCTCTCTGGAGACCCTCAATCATCGTGACTTTTGGAGACCATCCCAGAAGGCGCTTTGCTTTTTCGTTAGAATAAACACGATTTGAAAACATTACGTCAACAGACTTTCCGTGCCAGAAG
>JBHLQJ010000198.1:0-5720 GCA_048884945.1 Candidatus Thorarchaeota archaeon
GTTCAATTTCACGATATTCTGGAATCCTCTCCCTACATATGTCTTGGACATACTCACACCGTTCATTAAATGGGCATCCTGTATGCGGTTCCGCCAAGTCGGGGGGATTGCCAGGTATGCCTCGTATACGTAGACCCTTCTCTCTTATTTTCCGAATCAGCTCCATCGAAGGATTGCTCATGATGAATGCACGTGTGAAAGGATGCCCCGGAGAGTTGAGAATTCTTTCCGTATCACCAAATTCAACAATATGACCTGCTGTCATTACACCTACTTTGTCGCAAGTTTTAGCAATCGTGCCCTGATTATTACTAATTAACAAAATCGAGATGTCCAATTCATTACGGACAATTTGAATCGCATTAAGAACTCGATTTTGAACTCCAACATCTAACGCAGTAGTTGGTTCGTCAGCAATCATTAATTTGGGAAGAGAAACAAGCGCCATTGCAATCAGAACTCGCTGATCCTCGCCTACACTGAATTGAGCCGGTTTCATGTCTTTTCTAATATCGACATCTCCCAGCTCTACTAGGTCAAGTGTTTGCAATACCCTCTTCATGACCTGCCACTCTTTGAGCTCATTATCTTCATCATGTACCCAAAGAACTTCAGCTGTTTGTTCTTCAATATTCGAATATGGATTCAGGGATTTTGTTGTGCCTTGAGGAACATAAGTAATCTCATCCCCCAAAAGATTCCTGTACTCTTTTTCACCAAGGGTCACAAGATCCTTTCCTTCAAATAAAATACGCCCCTCTACACCTGGTAGTTCTTCTCCAAACGCCTCAGATGTGAGTCCCTTTTTTCGTGCCGCATCTTTTAATGCCCATAATCTCTTGTTTTCTTCATTTGCTGCGGTTGAGGCATAATATCTTGAAAGATGTTCGAACATCCCCAGAATTGCAAGGGCAACACTGGTCTTTCCAGCGCCTGACTCCCCAAAGAGACCGACAGACTCGCCTTTTCGAATTTCAAAGCTCACATTATTTACAGCTTTGACGAGTCCTTTTTTTGAAGTATAGTATGCTCTTAAGTTCTCGACCTTGAGGGTAACTTCATCACTTGTGACAACCATAACTTACCAATTCTTTCAAGACTGAAATATTCTATGGCCGAAGCATTTCATCCTTAATTATTGCTTTACTTCTGTAAAGAACTCTACTCTCAACCTCGTACCATATCAATCCGCCAGCAAATGAAACTAAAAGATTCAGAAGATAGAATGGAATATAGAACCAAATAGAAGGCCAACCAAGTATTGCAGCAAAATCCGGTATCTCGTGATTAACTACTGCTGTTTGTGATATACTCCAATAGACTATAGACATCCAAAATATCTGGAATAGCAGAATGTGATATGATGACTTCCCCACTCGTTCTATGAATTTCTGTACCACACCAGATGCAGTTTGCGGAAAGAACGCAAAGGCGACTAGAAAGAAGTATGCTGCATATCCGTAGAAGAAGAGCGTGTAATCTCCTTTAATGAAATTTTGAATCAGACTCATTGTCTGTCCAATAACTCCAGAACCTGAACTCAGAAATTGTGTTGAATAATCCAACATCAAGAATAGGCTGAATGCAAGATATGGGTATACAAACCAATTGTGTCTTTTTCTCAAATCATAATTCTTTGAAAACCATAAACCAAGTCCCACAGCTGGTAAGAAGAAAAGAATGTTAACTCGAATCGCATTGATGATGAACCAATCATATATGGATGAAGCAGCTGGATAAAGGAACCAAAGTATGAACTGCAATATAAGTTCGCATAGAAAACACAGACCGATAGTCACAAGTGGTCTTCTGTCAAATAACCAGTAAATCAAAGGAAAAACAAGAATCGAACCGAATAAAAGAGGGATAAACCAATTACCCGGTCCCCAGAAAGGAAGGTAGCCAAGACGCAGGTAGATACTTGTATCAAGGTGTCCTAGTACCAGACCAAGAATGATGGACATCAAGTATAGAATGATGAACGGAAGGACGTATCTTTTTGTCTTGCGTTTGAAATATTCTATAGAATAGAGTTCTCGCAAGCTCCTGGTATTTCGATACTTGAACGAAATCCCCATATTAAAGCCCATAACAATTAGGAAAAAAGGGATTGAAAGCCGTTCCCAAAAGACACTTCCCATTGCTCCTTTTATTTCCCAAGTCAGACTATGATCCATCACAACGAATGCGATTGCTATAGCTTTCAAAACATCAAGTTGGAAATAGTATGGTCTCCTCTCCGACTTTTCCTCAAATTGAAGCTCAAAAATATCGCTTTCTCCCTCTATCAAGGTTCTTCAGTGGTGCAAGTACTTGCATCTACAAATACCATCCGGCTCGCGCATGAAGAGTGTAATATCAATGATAACTGGTTCAAGATTGTTATATTATTTGCAGCCTTGAAACAATACTGCATTTTCAGTGCTAAAGCCCGAGGTGTTGATTTAAACCTTAAACTTGATATGATGAACTGAAATACTTCTCTTCATGTCTGATGGATGCACTGCAGGGGCGAAAATCATTGGAAACCGCTATTATCTTCTTAAAAATCGCGATTTGATTTGGGGTGGATTTAGAGATTCAGTTGTTATTGACAAAGAAGTCTTTTTCGTAACTGGTGTGAATGTTAGTGATGGCAAACAGTGTGGAGCATCTTTTGGATTTAACAGATTTGGACTTTCAGGTTGCAATACGACTGTGCTAGTAACTTCCCATATGCCATACGATCCACTACTTGAGAGAATCCTCCGCGAAACTAAGACTATCGATGAAGCGTTTGAACTGGTTCGTGATGACCTCAAAAGCGGTAATTTGTATCAATGGTGCAACTTTGTACTTGCATCGCCTGACGGTGTTGGTGTAATAGAAATTGGTGATGGTGAAGCAGTTCTTGAAACTGACCCAAGGATGATTACAAGAACAAATCATCATCTCATCTTACCAACTGCAGATATTCTTCGTAATGCTTCAGTGTCTGAACGTGAAGCTGGTGGTCCTTTAATTACGAGCCAAAGCAGACGACAAGAAGCTGCAAAGCTCTTAGCTGAGGCATCCTCCTATATGGATATGACACAAATCCTTAGCACTCATAGAGAAGGTCGTGGATTTGATTCAATCTGTAGACATCGTTCGTTGACTCCCCGTTCCAATCCATATTTGGGAGAAACAGTGTATAGCTACATTGCAGAAGTAACTTCCAAAGATTCTGAAGCATTCGAATTCAGAATTAAGGTCGCTGCAGGCAATCCCTGTGCAAATACATATGATGAGTTTATTCTTGACTTCGATTCTCCCGAGAGTAAGTATCACATTTTAACCAGATTCCCTTAAGCTCCAACTGGTTACATAATATGCTGGCATTGTCACCTTTATACAAAATTTCTGAGAAGTTTTGAAAAGAGCAAATCATTTCAGCTTCATTGGGGCTGTCCAATCGAGTTATATCTCGATCGCCTATTTACTCTTGATACATAGCTGAGGTGTTTGAATGGATTATGAAAAATTCAAAGAAGTACTGAGTGGATACTCAGTGACAACAGTCACTCCCTTTAGTCCAGACCTTTCACAAATTGATACGGAAGCAATTTCCACTAACGTAAATTTTCTAACCAATAGTAAAGTTCCTCTATTAATTCCAAATGGAAACACTGGTGAATTCTATTCACTGTCTGAGGAAGAATGGAAAACAGTTCTTAATTCTGTGGTAGATACTTCTCGCGGAAAAGCAATTATAATGTCAGGAATTGGCCATTCAATTAAAACAGCACTTTCTCAGCTTGATGAAGTTCGGCACCTTGGTATTCCTGCCGTGATGGTGATGTATCCTCAACATGTCTTCAGCTCTGAGGAGGGCGTTCTAAACTATTATAGAACCTTGTTGGAGGCTGCGAAAGATCTGAATGTTGTGCTCTATAAGAAAGGCCCTCTCCTTTCAGATACCGTGCTGGAGAAGCTTCTGACTTTTGATAATCTAGTTGGAGTCAAGTATGCATTTGGTCGTATTGTAGATTTTTCTAGGACTGTTCATCAACTTGGGCATTCTATTGTGTGGTCGTGTGGAAGTGCTGAACGATTTGCTCCATTTTTCTGGCTAGCTGGAGCAAGAGCTTTTACGAGTGGTCTGTGTAATTTCGCACCTCATATTACAAAGAGAATGCATGATGCTCTAAAGACGGGTAACTACAAGGAAGCAATGGACATACAGAAGATGATCACTCCATTTGAGGATCTCCGAGAGGGTCGAGGAACTGCCAATAATGTTCCCGTGGTAAAAGCAGCTATGGACCATGTCGGCTTAAAGGGAGGTTTATGTAGACCTCCAATTCATCAACTATCAGAAGAGGAGAAGAATGCAACTAATTCTATCATCTCGAAATGGTAGAAATCACTTCAACAATCCTACATTAGGGAACAGAATATTGTCTTTGCTGACTGGGCAGTTTTCACGACATTAAATTCCAGCAGTATCGATCGCGTTCATCGACCCTCATGTTTGGTTAATCATCAAGATTTCAAATATTCAAGAGTATGGGCCATCCACCCAGCTGCTCGTGATACTGCAAAAAGGGATGTATTCAATTCAGGAGGAAATCCAAAAGTGTAGTAAAATGCAGCGTTGTAAAGATCTACATTCGGGTATGCATCAATCTCTTTATACTCTGAAAGAAGTTGCCTTCCTTCTTTAGCAACTATATCTGAAGTCTGTATAATCCACTGATGGCTCGTATCCTTTATTCTTCGTGTAAGCATTTGTCGAAGGATCACTGCACGAGGATCTATTCCTCTATAGATTCTGTGACCAAGACCATGGATTTTGCCCCCCGAATCCAATCTTTGTTTGAGGTATTCTCTCTTGTCAGATTTTTCGCTAAGTTCTTCAAACATTATCATGGCTTGAGTTCCTGCGCCATGATGTAAAGGTCCCATATGGACAGTAAGTGCGGACAGAAGGGCTTCTGAAATGGTTTTCCTATCATTAATGTTTGCCTGTAGAGCTGATAATGATGGATTTTGAGGGTCATCCATATGTAGAATTAATGATGTTTGGAAGTCGCCAAGATCTATTTCATTTGGATGAATTCCCTTTGTCATCCAAAGGAAATTTGCAGCATGTCCAAGTTTATAGTTAGGTGACCAAATTTTCCTTTGCTGATCGTTACCTAATTCAACTGCTACAACAATAGGTGCAAGCGTAACGAATGACAAAAGAGTATCAAATAAATTCAGGTCATTCTCTTTTCTTATTCGTTCTAGACTACCCGCCAAATCAAATAAAGAAGCAATATCACTATTATATAAGAGTCTCAATTCTATCATTCTTTGTGACAGCTTTCTCTCTTCTTCTTTGGTTGGCAGTCTTCCATGAACTAGTAGATGAAGTATTGTTTCGTAACTCTCTCTGCACAACTCTGCGACATTAATTCCTCTGAAATAGAGCTGATTGGTCGAAGAATCAATCTCACTAATTGGTTTCATAGAAAACACAAATCCATTGTTAAAAGATGTTAAGAGAGTTCCTTGATTGAACAAAGGAACTCTACTAAATCTGATTTATAATTTCTTTCCAATTACAGAAGCAAGATCCGCCAGTCTATGACTATACCCCGCTTCATTATCATACCATCCGTGTACTTTAATCATATCATCATGAGCCATCGTGAGTAAAGAATCAAATGTACAAGAATGAGGATCTCCAATGAAGTCTGAGGATACTAGTGGTT
>JBHLQJ010000199.1:0-5706 GCA_048884945.1 Candidatus Thorarchaeota archaeon
GTAATAGGAACACGAGGTTTTCCGGAATTGACAGATTTTCATTTACTTGCAGAAGCCATGGACAAGATTAGCAGGACCAAGAAGAGAACCAAGAAAATCGAACATGCTGCAGAATTCCTCCGCGCCCTTCATGCCAACGAGGTCAATAGAGCTGCTTTGTATTTGAGTGGGAAGGTATTTGCTGAGAGTGAACAACGGACTCTCAATATATCTTGGAAAGGATTACTTGGTGCTCTCAAGAATGTGGTAAGTATAGAGAATCAAGCAATATTCGAAGCGTATGAAGGAGATACAGGCGAGGCTGTAGCCAAGATTCTTCAAAACGCGAAGGAGTCACGTCAATTAACTCTATTCTCTGAGAAGTTATCTATATCTTCAGTCGGACAGACTCTAGATAGAATTGCAGATGCTCAAGGAAAGGGCTCAATAAAGGAGAAGCAATCGCTCCTTACTAGCCTTCTAATGGAAGCCTCTCCACGAGAAGCGAGATACCTCACTGCACTTGTTCTTGAAGATATGAGAACAGGGCTTTCGGAAGGCTTGCTTGCAGATAGTATAGCTGTAGCATTTGATGTAGATTCTTCATTGGTGAGAAGAGCATGGAGCTTCAATGGGGACTTGGGAGAGGTTGCTAGACTGGCATCATTGGGCGGAGAAAAGGCATTACAAACAGTTTCAATACTGCTAATGCGTGGAGTTAAGCCCATGCTGGCTAGTCCAATAGAAGACATTGACTCATTATTTGAAAGCTATCCGAAACAATACGCGTTTGAATTGAAATTGGATGGCGCAAGAGTACAAATCCACAAGAAAGGAAATGAGGTTTCCATATTCTCGAGAAAGTTGAGCGAGGTCACAGAGAGTCTTCCTGAAATAGTTCGTTCTGTAAGAAAGAGAACCAAAGCAACTGATGTAATTCTCGATGGGGAAGTTTTAGCATTCGATGACGAGGGCAAACCATTCCCTTTTCAGGTAGTTATGAAACGATTTGGTAGAACACGGGACGTTGAAGAAGCGTTCAAAGACACTAGTCTTCAACTCATTCTATTCGATGTGTTATTTTTCGACAGGATTCCGCTAGTAGATCTCCCTTACTCAGAGAGGAGAAAGAAACTGCAGGAAATTGCTCCCTCAGATATGTTAGTGGAACGAATTGTATCAGATGATACTTCAGCAATCCAGACATTCTTCAAGAAGAGTAAAAAAATGGGTCATGAAGGATTAGTGGCAAAGGCATTGGATTCGCCCTATACTCCAGGTGTCCGTGGGAAACATTGGTTCAAAATTAAACACACTCTAGATACAATAGACCTAGTGATAGTTGCCGCAGAATGGGGGCATGGTAGACGCAAAGACTGGCTCTCTGATTATCATTTGGCTGTAAGAGATGATGAATCTGGGGAGTTTCTCGTAGTTGGAAAGACATACAAGGGATTTACTGATACGGAGTTTCAAGACATCACACAAAAGCTCCTAGATTTGAAAATTGCTTCTCATCGGCATGTTGTAGAGGTGAAACCTCAGATAGTTGTAGAAGTTATTGCATCAGAGATACAGGAGAGTCCAACCTATGAATCAGGAATGGCACTTCGATTCGCGAGAATTAATTGTGTTCGAGAAGACAAAGGTCCAATGGATGTATTGACCTTGAATGAATTGAAACAAATCTATGACAAACAGTTTCGCTTCAAGGCACGTTAGAAGCAGTTTATATAGTATGTATCAAGAACAGTGATGTAGTACAGTTAGAATGCAGCCATTGGGTAGGGGGTACACATTTCTGAGGGCTGAAGGTAAATTCCAAAGACTATCTAGACTGATTCCAAAATTTCACTTTTGTTCAATACCTTTGTTTCGAGAGGAACCACTAATAAACTGGACATATACAAACGCAGATGCCCTGCAATCAATGGATCGTAATGGTTTGGATTAATAAGATAATATACAGTGACCGTAGCGTTTATAGGGACAACTGGATGGGAAAGGGAACATAAGCACAGGGGTACCTAACCATGTGGACAGAGATAATGCTAGTACCATTCGTAATTTTAATCGTGATATTCTTTCTGTTCTGGATTGTCCATGAAGGTACCAGGTGGCAGAAACACAAATACCTTGGAGGATTTGCCAGATTTGTTCAACATTCTCCCAGAAGAGGCTTTTTCACATTCTTCACGCTATTTATCTTAATAATTCCTGCATGCTTAATGCTAATGACTGGAGTATGGATGGATTCTCTTGGCACCACTTCTGGACCTCAGAGAGTTGATGTTGTCAACGTAATGTTGATTTTGTTCCTTGTCTTAGCATTTACATTCCCTGTAATGTACAGTTCTCTAGGTACTTGGCGGAATGCTAGACGCGCAGAAGCAGAAATGAAAGTTAAACCAATAGGAATGTAGACCCAAAAGATAATTGTGGATAGTCCACTTTGGACTCTCTGTGACATTGTAATTTTTAAGTTGGGTCGAGAAAGAATGACTTTCGTAAAATTGACAGATACTGTCTTTGTGGTTGTTGGAGGAGCGTTTCCAAAATGCAACTCAATTATAATCATTGCTGATGAAGTGGCTGTTGTGGACCCTGGATGTCCAGTTGAAGACCTTCGTGCTTTCTTATTGAGTCAAAATCTACAACTCAAGGATATCGATACGATTATTCTAAGTCATATTCATCCGGATCACATAACGCATGCTACCAGGTTACATCGTCTTTCGAGATGCAGGATTGCAGCGAATGAAATCACAGCACCTCTCTTCAATGACAAGGAAAAAATGAAGCGGTTCCTTGGATTTGACAAAGGAAATCCTGTTCGAAGGCTCTGGGAACAGCTCGTAGATGAGAGGATGTATGGGGCACTTGACGAAGGTCATGTAGATGAAATGGTAAGTAATGGGGATAAGTTCAGTTTTGGAGAAGTCACTCTGAAAACGCTCTATACACCAGGTCATCTTCCTGATCATATGTGCATCGAGATTCTTGAACCGAATCTTGTTTTCACTTCAGATATTGATATGACGGAATTCGGACCGTACTATGGACATCCGAATTCTTCGATTCTTGATTTCAAGGAATCAATCAGAAAGCTTCAACATGGGAAGTATAAAGGACTCATTAGCGGGCATCTAAAAGATCCACTAGTCATTGACTATAAAGAACGACTAACCGCTTATTCAAGACAGATCGGACTGCGAGAAGATTTGGTACTAGCAGCTATAATGGACGGTGCAAAATCAATTCCTGAAATCACAGCGAATCCAATCATCTATCCTTCACTTACGAATCCAGTTTTCTTGCAGTTTGAAACATGGATGATTGAGCATCATGTGTCTTCGTTGATAGGAAAAGGACTTGTGAGTGATGAAAGGGGAAAACTACAGGTTGCTTGACCAATTGATTCAACCCAAAATTTGTTCATTAATATTCATTTGTTGAAACTTCATAGACCTACTGCGAAAAGGATCAATCCTAAATATTGAGAATGCAATTGTTAATATGGTTCGCTGAACACAGTCATGTTAATTGAGTAGTGAAAGGGAGAGCATACGTAATCCTACAATAACTCGAAACAAGAAGTGATCTGATTGATCAGTGATGCTGCTATTATAGACGATTTTATTGAGAGGTTCATGCTCCCTTTATTCATAAGTTTCATTTTCAGTATTCTTCTGCTTGCGTTCTACTGCTCACAGAGAGAGAGTCCAGCTAAAACAAAGAAGAAGCCTAAGTATCCAGACTTCGAGATGGATCCAAGAACATTATAATTTTGACAACACCATATGTGGACATGTATGATGCAATTCCACAAATTCTATAAGAGCACTTCAGTAAAATAACTATAGTTAAAATAATTGATGTGAGAGACCTTGACAAGCAATCGACTAGCCAATGAGCAGAGCCCATATCTGCTTCAACATGCGGAGAATCCTGTTGATTGGTATCCCTGGGGAAATGAAGCTTTTGAAGGGGCGGCTAGAGAGAATAAACCCATTTTTCTCTCAATAGGGTATAGTACCTGTCATTGGTGTCATGTAATGGCTCACGAGTCATTTGAAGATGAAGAAGTGGCTCAATTAATGAATGATGTATTCATCAACATCAAAGTAGACCGGGAAGAACGTCCAGATATTGATGGTGTCTACATGGAAGTAGCACAGATGATCACCGGACGCGGAGGTTGGCCTCTGACAATAATCATGACGCCAGACAAAAAACCATTCTATGCAGGCACCTACATTCCGAAAGAAAGTCGTCATGGCATGCTGGGAATGAAGGATCTAATACCTCGCCTAAGTGAAATTTGGAAAAAAGATAGGTCAAACATTAATGATGTCATTAAGAGAATTGAGGAATCACTGACAGAATCTGGTAGCAGCGAAAGCGAAGAGCCACTCACACTTAACGAAGTAAGGCTTGCGTACACACATTTATCCCAGCGCTTTGATGAGGAAAGAGGTGGTTTTGGCAGAGCACCAAAGTTTCCTTCGCCTCACAATTTATTGTTATTACTCAGATATTGGAAAAGAACAAATGATGAGAGAGCTCTGTTCATGGTTGAGAAGACACTAATTGAGATGAGAAAAGGAGGCATCTTCGACCACATTGGTTACGGCTTCCACAGATACTCAACTGATTCCGAGTGGCTACTCCCTCATTTCGAGAAGATGCTTTATGATCAAGCAAGCCTTATGATGGCATACACTGAGGCATATCAAATCACAAAGAAGCAAGAGTATGCTGATGTTGTTACGGAAATTTTTGAATATGTAACAAGAGATATGTTGAGTCCAGAGGGAGCATTCTACTCTGCAGAGAATGCTGATTCTGAGGGCGAGGAAGGGAAGTTCTACACTTGGAGTTATAGCGAGATTCAGGACGTGCTTAGCGAAGAGGAATTTGAGGTCATTCTGTATTTATTCGATATTCGTAAGGAAGGCAACTTCAAGGATGAGGCAACTCTTAGAGAAACAGGATTGAACATTCCTCACATCACAGAAAATGTTAGTAAAATTGCAGACTCACTCAATATGGAGCACAGTACACTTCATGCCATATTAGAAAAAGCGAGAACCAAGCTATTTTCTAGAAGAGTAAAAAGAATCAGACCAAGTCGAGACGATAAAATTCTCACCGATTGGAATGGATTCATGATAGCAGCTCTAGCAAAAGCTGGAATAGTTCTTGGTGATAAGAAAATAATTGAAGTTGCTGAAGGAGCACTCAGATTTATTCTTGAAACCATGCTAGACGATGAGCGAAAACTCTTCCATAGATTCAAAGAGCAAGATGTAGCAATTGATGCATTCTTGGATGACTATGCTTACCTAATCTGGGCACTATTAGAAACCTATGAAGCTACATTCAAACCCGAATATTTAGAACTAGCAAAAGACCTGACTTCTGATTTGATAGAGAATTTCTGGGATAAGAACAATGGCGGTTTCTTCTTTACAAGTTCACACGCCGAAGAGCTACTAGTAAGAAAGAAGGATGCATATGATGGTGCGATGCCTTCAGGAAACTCAGTAGCATCACTGAATCTAGTCAGACTGGCAAGATACCTTGGCGACTCGCAACTCGAGGAGAAAGCGGTAAACACACTAAGAGCATTCTCTGGAATCATCACAAGATCGCCGTCTAGTTTCTCGATGATGTGCAACAGCTCCCGGTAGACACTGTAGTTGCGGAGCAGATCGACATAGCCTC
>JBHLQJ010000200.1:0-5700 GCA_048884945.1 Candidatus Thorarchaeota archaeon
TCATCCGCGGCTGCATCAGTATGTTTCTGATTTTTTGAGCGCAGTCCTAAAGGCGCAGGAGATTTTGAGTTCGAGGTGATTCCTCTTCCCGGTCACTGGCAAGACATGGTTGGATTTTATGAACCTCACAGGAAATGGCTCTTTTCAGCTGATGCGGTCCCACTACCCACTCGAAAATACATTGCCATGCCAGAAGAGAACATTCCTCTCATGGTCAAAACAATGCAGAGAATAGCTGAGATGGATATCGATCTTCTTTTTGATGGTCACAAAGGACCAGTTCCTTCTCCGAAGGAACATATTCAAGCTAGGATTGACTTTATTTTGGACATTCAGAAGAAAGCATTGAACCTTCATGAGGAGGGTAAGTCAATTGAGGAGATTCAGGAAGCACTGGGACTTGAGGGGCCTTGGTATATCGGGCTAACAGAATATCGATTTCGAATCGATCATTTTCTCAAATCACTACTGTTTGATAAAGCAGAAAAGTGATTGAAGGTATGGTATGGTATCATGGTACCTCTACTTGTAATACTTGGTGCTGGAATCTTCTTGGCACTGACAATACCATTCATCCCAACGCTAGCTATGGATATGATGGGTTTACTACTCCTATCAAGACCGGATGATGTAGAGGGTTGGTTTTTCTATGGAAGACTTTTGGAGTGGAAGGGATATGATATTGCTGCTGCAGCTGCATATCGTTCAACGGTCAAATTGAACCCATTCCACAAAGAGGCGTGGAAAAGAATTGGGGATGTGCTCACAAGACTTGGTGATTTTGAAGGGGCTGATGAAGCCTATGGATTCTCCATCTAAGTAATCACTTACGACGGTCTTTCTTTTTTCTCAAGTCGTGACGGTCAGAGAATCGTTTCAGTGACTTCTCATGTTCTCGTTGCTCTTTGATCGCTTTTTTCTGCCTATTGCAATTAATTCTGGCTGCACGTCCAAGAGCAGTGACTCTCTCTGCTTCGGAGTCATTCCCTTTTTTCTTGTACAGTTTTCGAGCTTGCTCCCAAGTTTCGAAAGCAGAACAGAAATCATCCAATCTCGCATATGCAGTTGCTTTTGCATCATGCATATCAGCATCATCTTTCATATATGATGTATAGCTCTCAAAAGCCTTAGCTGCTTCAGCCCAATCCTCAAGCTCCATGAGGACTAATCCAAGATTTCGTAATGCTGTAGGATAATCCTTCTTCCGGATAATGGCTCTTCTGAGGTGTTTCACCGCATCCTGAAGCTTGCCATCTCTATATGCGACCATTCCCATTGTGTTCTCTACAGCAGCATCTTCTGGGTCTAACTCAGAGGCTTTCTTAAGAGCCTTCATTGCAGAGTTGTTTCGCCCAGCTCTTAGATAGACATCACCACGAATAAGCCAAGCTTCTGCATTTAGTGGATCGAGCTTGGTTGCAGTTTCTGCGGACTTTATTGCTTCATTAAATTGCTTGAGCATCCCCAATGCAATTGCTCTCCGAACATATGCTGGGACTACATCATCTTTCAGTTCAAGTGCAGTATCATAACTCTTGATTGCAGGTTCGAACTGACCAAGTTCCAGCTCAATGTCCCCTTTACGGATCCAAACACCCCATTCGTTCTTTACAATCTCACTGATACGTTTTACACATACTAATTCCTCTGTTGTGCGCCCCAATGCATGAAGAGCTGAAGCTTTGTCATGCAAAATCTGAACATCATCAGGAATCAATGTCAATGCTGTATCAAATGAGTGGAGTGCATCCTTCGCCTTCTCTGGACCAAGAGCAAGCAACACACGACCACGGTTTGTATGAGCCGACGCCAAATTGGGAGCTATTTGCAGCGCTCTGTCAAGGCTCCGAAGAGCCTCACCAAATTCATGTTTTTGGGCATGAAAGACACCTTTTGCATTCCATGCGGAAGCATCATCCGGATTATCTTTCAGATGCTTGTCTACTTCCCGTAGGGATGCATCGACAGAGTCCATAGTTGGTCATGCATTCACGTGATAAATCATTGAAAAGAGTTGAGATGTATGACATAGTGCATTGCGATGGATACAAGTGTGTATTTGTCTAATTTATTGAAGCCATGAAATTGGATCACATCACTGGTATAATCTTCGATCTTGGAGGAACTCTCTATAGACCTGTTTCGGATATGTGTGGTTTAACACGAGATTTCTTGAGTGGTGCTGGAATAGGAAACACGAGGGAATTTTCAGATGAAAATATTCTGGCAGCCATCGAAGAACCACATGAATGGTTGACCAACTACATGATAGAAAATGATGTTGATGTCCATTGGAAACCTGAGCATAAACACTGGGTGGAGTACGATCGCATACTCCTAGCATCACTAGGAGTAGAGGACAGGGAGGATATCGTTCTAGCGTACCAGATGGAATGGGACAATTTCCACGAGATAGCAAGTCATGAACTCATGGAGGAATGTAAGAAAACTCTCGAAGAATTGAAACATCGAGGGTTCAAACTAGGAATAGCTTCTAACAGGTTCGCAGACCCTGCAGCAGTGCTTGAAGACTCTGGAATACTACACTTATTTGATGCGATTGAGTATACCAATGTGCCTGGGTATCGAAAACCTTCACCCTATATGCTGATTCGAGTTGCAGCAACTTTTGGTACTAATCCTCACAGATGTGTGTATGTTGGTAACATTGTTGAACAAGACATCGTAGCAGCTACCAGTGCGGGAATGATTCCGATTCTGTTGACATGGTGCGACCCTCAGGAAGAGGAGAAGGTATCTTCTGATACAATCGTGATTGAGCATATTGCAGACCTGCTCGAGGTTCTCTGATTTTCTACAGGTATGAATACCTTCATTACATCAAAAAGTAGGCTAGTTGACTGAGATGAAATCCAGACTCCTCGCTTCGGTTTTATTCTTGGCAATACTCTTCACACCATTGACCAGTCTAGTAATTGCACAATCAAATAACTCACTTCAATGGGGAGTAGCACCGGACGAGGAGTTCACATATGTCCTGCAGAGATCGTTCTATGCAGACGACTACAATAGGGCATTCATAGAGGCTCAACTGCCCGTCCTTGCTGGATTGGTACTTGGTGAGAAGGTCATTCTAAGGATTGACTATCTTGATCCTGTTGAAACTCTAATTAACGAGTCTGATCAACTCCCTCGTTCATATGGCAGTCTTCTGAGAAGTAATGACTCCGAAGTTATTCAGTCAGATCTGACGGGCTTAGTAATACCAGTTGGTGATTGGGAGTTTCTTGCAGAAATAGAAAACATCACGGAAACTGAAGGTCTCACATTAATTGACACGGATGATGAATGGGGCACTCTTGGGACAGCTATCGTACCATCTTCTGGAGAGAGTGAAATCATAGTGCATGTCGAAATGCGATATGAGAAGGAGAATGGGACTCTCAGTTATCTTAGGCACAGATACACTACTCTTGGAAATGATCTGATCGATGTTATCTTCGTGCATTGGTATCCAGGAATGCCAACAATTGTGGAAGGGGAAATTCAGACAACGATTCTGTTGATTATAGCAGTGAGCGGAGTGATGGGAGTGATAGTGGCAATCATCGTCTATAGAGGTATAAAGAGGAAGAAACCAATAATTCAACAACTTGGTGAGTAGGTGATAGCTTGAAACCAGACAAGAAAGAAGTCCAAAAAATTGAGTGCCGTAGGGATGGAGATGCTGTCAGAATCGGATTGTATACGATGGTTTCCTTTGAGTTCCATCGTCATGGTTCTGTAGGAGAGAATATGGAGTTTGAAATTGAAGACGAATCAATACTCAGATTCGTCCGTACCGAAACTGAGTATCTACATCCAGAGAAGATGAAATATCCAGGTTGGACAGGGGGAGATGCTGAGAAAGGAATATGGTTTTTCGAGGCAGTTGGGATTGGAACGACGACACTCACAGTCAGCAAGATCTTCAGGGGAACCTTGGAGAGCACGTGCACGGTAGAGATTGTTGTGGAGTAGCATTCATGCTTTACCAGCCCATACAAAGGTGTATCCTGCTGAATAGGTCAGTGGCTCGCCAACTGCAAAAGCCGCCTTTAAGTCTTGAAGACCTTGTTCGTAGGCTTTGTGACTAATTTTGTGAAGCATAGAGTAACCGCGATTTTCCACGGTTTGGAGGTACTCTTCACCAAGTGTTATTGGTTTGAACTGATGCCCTTCATGACTAACTTTATTGAATCCTGCACGGTTCATCATTTCTTCAATAGTATCAATATCTGGATAACGTTCCTTGTCTACATTGGCTGAGGCTGGAAAGAATCGTGATGTCATTCGATTGTCAATCTGTTTATGAGACTGTGTGACAATACACAATGAACCTTCTGAACGGAGAACTCTGAAGATTTCTTCTATCGCTAATTGCGAATTGGGTAGATGATGGAGGACTTCAGTCATAAATACGAAATGAAAAGCTTCTCCTAGAAACGGGAGTGCATCTGCAGGAGATTGAACCAATGGCACACGTTTCGTCTTTTCATGTGCCTTTTCCAGCATACCAAATGAAATGTCAAGACCAATTATTCTGGCAGGCGTAGCTTCTGAGAAGAGCAATGTATTGTTCCCTGTGCCACATCCAATATCAAGAACTAATGACTTTCTTGTGAGAGTGATTCCCTGCAAGATCTGATAGACCATTTCAGGGTCTCCAACCCTCACATTATCGTAGACCTTCGATACTCTATCATAATCAATGGATTTGTTCGACATCTCATGACTCATTGGTTTGAGCAGTACAGGACCCCAATAAAACTATTCAGGCTTAAAGGATGATACAGGGCTCATTACGAACCCTGGTCCCATCCAATAAAACTTAGCAAGCTGAGATGCTGTCAATGTAGTCTTGTTCCAAAGAGAGTCGCTCTGTTAACAAGCGAATTTGGAGCAGATGTCGGTATAGCTGTTGGCCCTTCGAAGTCAGACTATATTCCGCCTTTGAAGGTGAGTGTGCATGCACAGTACCCTCAACGAGACCAATCTGTGTGAGATCTGAAAGGCATTTTGAAATCGTAGCTTCACTTAATCTCTTACCATCACTCATGTCAATACTGCTTCGTAGCTCTCGAATGTCAATATTGTAAGAGCGTTCACCAAGAGCAAAAATGAGAGGGACTGTACAAGGACGCCCCAGATGAGAGAACATCTCATTCAGTGGGACTGGTTTGTTTGATTCATTCGTTTTACTTACATTCATGATTAGCAATCGCCAACTTAGCAAAAACTAGTGTAAAATTTTGTTTTATTCTTTTACATTGTCGATATAGTGCGCTCTGTGTCGTTTAAAGACAATTTTAACCATGCCATCAAAAAAATTGTGATTTCGGGTATTATTCTATTGGTTTTCCAGTGGTTCGTTAGAACTCAGGCTGTAAGGTAGACCAAGTTTCCACTCGCGATAACGGAGCAGAGCAACAAAGATCCAAATCAATGCAACAACGACCATTATGGAGAGGTCGTACGGACTACGATAGAGGTATGTAAATGTGATGAACAATGACTGATGTGCGAACATTGCAACAAGCAAGTTTCTGCGAGAGAGATTGAACATCGAGTCTATCGCAAAGGACTGTCCCAGCATGGAGAAATAACCAAGGATAGTAGGGTACAAACCAAATGAGATGTTGGACATCTGATGCCACAGCCACCAATAAGAGCCTACGAGAAGACTTCCTATCTCACGTC
>JBHLQJ010000201.1:0-5680 GCA_048884945.1 Candidatus Thorarchaeota archaeon
CCAGATATTGGTAGTCCTTCTGAAGTACTCGTAAGCAGGTGAGTAAAATGGAGTTTCTATACCAATAGACCATCCGTGGAGAGCAAGGGACAAGACTCCAAAAGCACCACCACAACCATTGGTGATAACAACCTCAGACTCATCGACCGACACTCCTGTGAAGGACTTGGTGCGTTTTCGAATTCCTGCGATGAGCTCCTTATTGACGGTAGGATACCCCTGTTCAAGATCTTTGAGATTAATTGATTCCAAAATCCTTGGATCTTGTCCAAAGCCAAAACGTGGAGGATCACACATTGAGAGTTCAATAATATTAGGATTAGCCCTTGCAGGACTAGTAAGCTGACTCAGACGTTCACTATAACCTAAATCCATCTACAAGACCCAATAGATGGCCATAACCAGCTCCCTTTTTGTCTTCCCTTTCACCGGCTATGTATTAATCATGGCAACTCGCCAATTATCTTCACAGCCTCTGCAGCTGAGATAGCGATCATGGTTTCTGTTCTGTTTGTACCACCCTTTCCGAACATAAACAGAGCCTTCATGGCTGCTTCAACGGAAGGACCCTCCACTATCGAGACCCAATCGTATTTGCCCATAGTGTAGTATAGACCTAGAAGTTTCCCACCGACGGACTTGATGATCTCCTCAGCTTGTTTCTGTCGCTTTGCTGCTTCCTTTATACCTACGATTCCTTTCTCAGTCAAACTACCCAGTATTACGAATATCGGCATTTTCTCACCTCCTTCTTGAATTCGTCAGAACATACCTATTGCACTCATTTGATATTAAACCATGTGCTGGTAATCTTTGTTAGAAGACGACAGAGAACAAAATAGATTGTGAGAGGGATATCCCCCCTCATTACTCTTTTTCAATTGATTCAAATTTACGATGGATTCAACCTGCAAGTTCTTCTGCAAATTTCTTGCCAAACTCGCGAGCTTTCGGAGGTTCTGCGGCATTGAGTGGACCCTCATAACCATCAACCATTGCAGTCAGACCAGGCGTGAATATCTTAGCACGTGGAGCGTTCTTAGAGACTTCCTCTTCAATCTGCCGAACTGCATTACCTTTGTGCTTTGATGACTGATAAGTGTCAAAACTGGAAACCATCTTTCCATCAAGACCTTTCTTGGCAGCTTCTTTTATTGCTCCTTTGATTCCACGTGTTGCCCTGAATGCATGGACTGGTCCGCCAAATAGTATACCATCATAGCCTGAGATGTTCTCTGACTTTACATCCTTAATGTTTATGACCTTGCACTCCGCAGTACCGGTTTCCTCAATGCCAGCTGCAATCTCTCTTCCGAGCTTCTCAGTATTTCCGAATTTTGTGTCAAAAACGACTAGAACTTTCTTCATATTCAAAACCTCTCTCGTGTTGAACTTGTAAATATCTAGGGCGATTTAAGAATTACCGATTTCTTGCTGAATTCTCTGTGCAAGCGAACAGAGCTGATCAATTTTACTGACCTTCAGACCTTCTGTGTAGATTATCGTTGAGGAAAGATGTTCTCCAGCTATACCATTTGCTACACAAAATCCAAGAAATATCAGGGCTTTGAGATAACCTACAATATGTGCTTCTTTTTCGTCAGGAGTATGAAGAACAGCTGTTGATGGATCTCGTAGCAATCTCGATGATATATACCCAATAGACAATGGCTCAGAGAAACTCTTCATCATAATCTCCACCGCGGGTTTTACTCGATCAATGAACTGAAGATATCTGACCATTCCGTCATCAGGATTACCCATGTAAGACTCGACTATACCATGAATCTCATCTATAACTTTCCTCAAGAAGTCAATCGAGAGAGATTTGAGCTCAGAGGGGGTTTTCTTTTCGGGCGCATCTCTGGAAATGGGTTTCTCAAGCATATCAAGTAGTGATAAGTCACGTATTCCATTGACAAAAATGAGTCCTCTCTGTCCCACATCTCGCCCTTGATCATAATCGTCTGCAAAAGAGCAGGAAACATTCCAACCGTTCCGGGCAAAGAATGCTGGGACATCCTCTTTGTCCAATCCCCATTTGAAATGCGTCATGAATGGACCAAATTGGGCTAAAGCAAGACCTGGAACGCACACATCTACGAATATCTGACTTTTTTCAGAACAATTCGTGGAAGCTGTCTTTAGGATTGATTCGACCTTGGTCGGGTCAATATAGTAGACAACACCTTCCAGCAACCAGAAAGTTGGAGTTTCATGAGAGAGTCCTGTTTTTTCAAGGTCGGAAATCCAGCTCAATTCAGAGATATCTGCAGAAACTCGAACAAGATCACAGAGTGGTGTTTCATCGCAAAGTATGCTTGATTTGTATCTGTTAATCAAGTCAAAATCAATCTCAAAGAGTCTGTGTTGCGCATGTTTAAGTGGTTCAAAGCGATAGGCTCTTGCATCAAGCCCAGAACCAAGTAAGACAATCTGCGATTCTTTATGTTCATTGCACCACGGAGTCAAAAGATAGTTGTCAATGTAGTGAGTCCTAACAATTGTATAGTCACTAGTCCCACGAGCCCTCCTGTGTTTATTGAAATACGACTCCATGTTTCCAGCGAGACGCTCAGCAAAGGGATCAGCAATAAGTGCATTTTCGCGAGTGGACTCTATCGCACGATAATACGCCATGAGTCGGGCTGTGAATGGAATTGAACTTATCTTATCATCAATCTCATGTTCATCCATGAATCTAACCCTTGGACCAGTTCATGTTTGAGTCACATATTGATTGACTGTCTTGTATCTTTCGCATATTACGCCAAAAGATATGTTTATTTACTTAAGTATAATTTATTTTACTTGAGTAAAATCATCTATTGAAGTGGTCCCATGAGTAAAGACAGCACCGCGTTACCAAAAATACAGAGACTGGAACGTGAGAGGCAGCAACGTAGAAAGGCCATCATCAAGGTTGCTGGTGAATTCTTCGCAGGTCAGGGATATGACCAGACCATGGTGGAGGATATCGCAAAAGCGGCCGGATATACAAAGATGACTATTTACAACTATTTCGAAACCAAGGATGATCTTTTCGTGGCAGTTGTTTCGCAAGCGTATCAGAAATTGTTCGAGATAATGGATAGCTATCTAAAGCAGGCTGAAGTTACTTATGAACTTCGATCCATGGGGAACGCGTATCTTGTATTCTTCGAAAGATACCCTGAAGATGCTATTCTCTTCGAGTCAGGACGTTTGAGTGTAGTTACTTCTAAGATAGTGATGAAACACGAAAACAATGAACCATTGACCGAGAGCGAGCAGGAGTTCAGACGCTACATGGGGATGCTTGAGGAGTTAATGACCTCTGTGATTACAGCGACCCTGAAGCAATCTGGAATCGAAGAGAAGGTCGATCCTTTCTCAGTGATAATGGTCCTTAGTACATTCGCGCAAGCAATACGTGAACTAGTTTTGCGAGGGAGAGTCAGCGATCGCCCTGAGGAAAAGACCAAGGAGTATCTTTCCGTTTTCTTCAATATTATTGATCAGGGACTAAAACACTACGATGGTTGAACTATTTATAGTAGGTTAACAAGATGAGTAAGACAGATACAATTCAATTAGAGAAACAGGAATACAATGAAGCACGCCGGATTGGCGGAATCAAGAGGTTCTTCATCATATTAGGATTAAGCCTCGTTTGGGCATTCCTTTCAGCTATGATTGTAGGGAGTTTCGCAGCAGCTGTATGGACTGTGATTCCAACTTCATTACTATCATGGGGCTCAAGCCGCGTAAATTTACTTGGTTATGTTTCGCACTGCCCATTTGTTCCCTTCAGTACTCTCATTCTTCTCGCAACCACAATCATAGGCATCTTCATAGTTCGTAGATTGAAGAGGGGTCGGATCATTGGACTTGGTGTGTTCATAGGAACCACAGGAGGCCTTTTGATTGGGCTTATTGGCGGCATAGACATTATCATGTTCATGGGTATGGGAGCCGGTGTTGGTGTCGGAATTGTGCTTGGCATGCTTGCAGGGATGATTAGAAGTATAGAGGTTTAGGTGAGAAACAATGATTAGAGCACTTGTAGTTTATCACTCGCTTTTTGGGAATACAAAGAAGGTGGCCATGAGTCTGGCTAAAGGTCTCCAAGAGTCATCCATTGAAGTAGATTGTTTCAGTATTGATGAAGTTGACATCGGAGAAATTTCGAATTACGATTTAGTAGCAATTGGAGGTCCAACACACATGATTAAACCATCTAAAGAGATGAAGCAGTTCCTAGATGAACTGAAACCCATTGAGCTAAAGGGGGTGTTTGGATTTAGCTTCGACACTAGGAATGAATCAAGAATGAATAGTAAGAGTTACCTGATTCTTGAGAACAGTGCTGCAAGATCCATTGAGGGAGTCATGAAACGGAAAAAGATGAAAATCATTCGTCCACGTGTATCCGCCATTGTGCATGGAAGAGAAGGCCCACTCAATTCTAGCGATGAAGAAGTCTTTCTCCAGATTGGTAAAGAGATTGCAGCTGCTCTGGTAGAATAGTGTCTGAGAGTGATATTTGACTCACTCTCACTCCTATTTTCTTATCAAAATTCACTTTTTTGATGTTAAGCTAAGATTGGAAGAGTTTATATTCATTCGATTAACGTAATACGTAATAGGATTACAATCGTTCATGAGGAGAGGAGATGAGCGGGTCCGATTGCGTCAGAATAGTAGCCAACGAGATACTCAAGGGTCAATGTCTAAGTCTGAGTGAGCCTCTGTCATACCCGGGAATTGTGATTGTGCCGATATTAAGAGTCGATGAGCCGCAAGAGATTAGAAGAAGACTTAGTAGAACTACCTTGACTGAATATGTGCACAAGGTCATTGTCGGAAGTCTACCTAGGAACACATGTGGTGTTATCGTCTTAGACTCATTAGGAGATGTTGTCACATTCAAGCTTCATATGAACGTCAATATGTTCTGGGAAAGAATAAGTTTCGTCGAAAGACTTGTGGTGGAGCACTATAAAGACACACGAAAACCAATTAGTAAAGATGGTTCTACAGCAAGAGCTATTGCTTTTCTGATGAAGCTCAAAATGGAAGGACCTGAGGGAATTATGAGCTCAAAATCGGATTATTTTGCAGTGTCAAGAACGAACTTGGTAGACGAGGTAATGGAAGTTAACGACCTTCTCGAGAGTACTGAAGCAGTCCTATATACTGCGGGTCGATAGGATTTCCCTCACCGGAGCATTCAAAATTATATTGACTAGACCAAGCTGACGCCGAAAGGAAGATGGTGTTTCATTGAGTCCAGAGAGGACCCCAGAGTTATTCGATTCATGGGCAGCAGACTATGACTACTTCATTAAAGTCGGGTCTCAGAGCTTTCCATTTTTAGGATATCATGATGTTCTAAACAGGATAGTGAAGCTAGCAGACCCTAAACCAGGAATGAAGATACTTGATGTTGGGATTGGAACTGGATTGCTAGCTCAGAAGTTCTTGGATTTCAAATGCCAAATATGGGGTATTGATTTCTCTGCTAAAATGCTTGAAGAAGCTAAAAAGAAGGTACCTAGGGCAAATCTATTCCAAGTTGATATTCGTTCAAAATGGCCTCCAAGTCTGAAGGTTGGTTTTGATAGAATTGTATCAGCCTATACGCTGCATCATCTAGATCTGAAGAGCAAGATTGATGCAATAAAACGAATGTCAAATG
>JBHLQJ010000202.1:0-5650 GCA_048884945.1 Candidatus Thorarchaeota archaeon
GGAAAGAAAGATGCGAGTATCATCATAGCTTCGCAGATGCTGGATTTCATGAAAGCACGAAAAATGTACCCTCCCACTACGAAAATAAAGAAGACTTACTCCAACGGGAATGTTGACTTGGACTATTCTCCGACTGAGTACGACTCTTTTACAATCCATCTTACCCCAAAGATGGTTGATGGTATTGTCGAAGACTTCCTAGATGATTTGAGCCCATTCAAAGATGAAGAGCCTGAACCTGAGGAGTCTTGGAAGGTCGAACCTGCTAAGTCCAGTAGAGCAACGTGCAAATCATGTTCACGCCCAATTCAACAGGGAGCGATACGATTGGGTGAACCCACCTTCTATGAAGGTCATATCAATTATCGTTGGCATCACCTGAAGTGTGCCGCTAGAATGATAAAAGGATTAAAATTTGAAACACTGCTAGGTTACCAAGAGCTCACAGAGGAACAGAAGAAAGAACTGGACAGAATTTGATGTCAGTCAGTAACCTCCAAATAGTCTTTACAACTCCTGTTCTATGAGGTGCAAATATGGGATTATTTGAGCTAATTGAAAGATGGGCTTCTCTTCGCAATCTTGTTGCAATGATATTTGCTAGTTTCATTGTCGTCATGATCATGGGGATGCTAACGCAAACTTGGGTGTATGCTATCTATGGTGAGGTAACAATGCCTGATACCCGCCTTGCATACTCAATTAATGAAATTACTGATGCGTTTAATACACTTGGTCAAGAAGGGTTGAATGTTTGGGCACAGGCTCATATGCTCGATTTTCTTTTTCCTCTAACCTATATGTTTGCGATGGCTTTTGGTGTGAACTTGGAACTTAGGAAATTATATCCAGAGAATCTAAATGCTAGAAAGCTGGTTCTAATTCCACTTCTAGGGGGAATTGCCGATTATGTAGAGAACATTTTGATACTAACTCAGATTGCTGCATATCCCAATCTTACTGAGGGTGTGATTATTTTCGCTAGCGGGATTACGACACTGAAATGGGTACTTCTTGGTCTTGGATTTGTGATCATTTTCGCACTAATCGTACTAGCTATTTACCGAAAATTACAGTCGTGATTCCAATAGAATCATCATACTCTACAGCCTTTTTGTTAGGTTTCTAGTGTCATCTGCTTTTGAATAGTTATTACTCAGCTAGACTCTAATATCATAACCAAGTACCATTCCAAGACATGAGGTTGAAATCAGCAACTGTTCTCGAATACTCATTGATATTAAGCATCTTCTTAATCCATCCAGCAAGGGTCACACCGACATTGATTTTTAGTTTGAGGCTTATTGCCCAAGTGCCCGATACTCCTGTTTGACCAACTGAAACCGCAAGACTGATCGGTGCGTATACCACAGCCTCAACAAAAGGTCCTCCAACGTCATATAGTAAGAATGCTAGTCTACACTTGGCGTATGGAGTGACTGTCACTCCTGCCGAAGCAGTGATCGTGGGTTTTCCATATGTCGCATCTTTACCGCTCTGCCATATTGGGCTCCATCCGTCCTGCCATCTGACACCTGCTTTATACCATGCACTTGCTTGTGCCCATGTAGAGATTGAAAACTGACCATTTGCATTAAGCTCCACTCCAACACTCACAGTCAGCTTCAATTTAGCCCAAACGAGAACAGCACCAGCCCAGAAAGTGAACCGCGTCGAAAAAGTCCAAAGAACAAATTCTTTCTTGACGGTGTAATCAACGGAGACCCCTGCAGAAGCATCAACTCTAATTGCAGGAGTGATTTTCATCCATGATTCAAACCACTCTAATTTGTAGCTCCCTTTGGACCATTTTCTTTCCCACCCCATGAACCAATCGACATTCAATGTGGGAGTGGCTTTTAATGTCACTGAAAAGGGACCTACACTAATCGTCTTTGTAAAGGCTCCTGGGGCTATTCTGTATGACCAAGTCTTTGACCAATCGCTTTCGATCTCTGTTCTTTGCCGCTCAGTTAGAAGTAGTGGTGCTGTATAGGTATAATTAATCGAGAACATTCGATATGTTCCTAGTGCTGCTGATAGATACGTTTCTGAGGCGGTTATGTTCCCTTCAGTCACATTAAGTAATTCATCTATAATTACTCGGTCAGCAATTACGGACACGTTGGCTTGCATAATGGTACCTTCACCAAAGTCAACAGTCCAATTCAGGTTCTCCAGCTTGGCTTGATCTTGAAGCACACTGCCGCTAGGTAAGTTGAATGAAATTTGCCACCGTGACGTATAGATCTGGTCACCTGGGATTGACTGTAGCATGAGCATCATGTATTGTATCTTTGTGAATATGAACTCAGCAGCTGAATTTGTTGCGTTTTCATCAATTGGTCCTACTCTAATCTGCCAATCAGTGCCGCCAATGAACTCGGCAAGTTGCGGTGTACTGGCTAGCAATGTTACTTTAGTTTCGTTGTTTGTACTCCAAGGTACTGTTTTGGAATCATAGATGCTGACATCAAAGCCCAGCAGAATCAGCTGCTCCATCGAAACACCCTCGTATAATGATTGCTTCACTGGTGCAGAGTTTTGCTGCGCCTGTGGTGCGGCTGCTCCTCCGAAATCCAATTGCGTGTATGTCACTTGCCCCGGGGTCACGACAGCAACAATGCTCTTTTCAGTGCCGTTGAAAGACCCAAAAATTGTATAGGTTCCAGGGAGAAGATGATACCATATGTATCCGGAAGCGGACACATTTATTTTAGATGATCCTTCTGGCCCCCGATAATACACCTGAGTAAGATTAACCAATTCTCCATCATAATATCCTGAAATGAAAAGACTCCCCGTATTATTGTCTGTCTTACCATAGTTATGGGCTGCTATCGCAAGGTCTCTCACATCAACTCTTCCATCCTCGTTCAAATCGAGGGTAGAATTCCAATCATCATCACCAACAGAAACTCCAATGTGGTTGGAGATTATGTCTAGGTCCTCCAAATCGACCTGACCATCATAATCGCCCACATCGCCTAGAAGGGACGCATCTTTGATGGTTTCCTCAGTATCAGATTCCTCTTTAATGGCTATAGATTCAGGGACATCATATTCAACATCTTTCTGAAGGTTCAAGGGATTGTCAAAGAATGCTCCACGAAGCATGTCAGATAACGGGGACTCTGGAATGGTGATAGTTAGCGACAATGAAGCGCTACCATTATCATGAATTGTAATATTCTGAAGTGTTGAAGTTTCTAGTTTTGTTGTGATACTCTCCACTTCAGAAGCGACTAGAACTTTTCCTCTTGATGTTGCTTTTGTGGCCTGAAATGAATAGCTATCATCGAAGACTAGCTTTGTCAGTGGGTAGTTCTCAGTGGGGTAATATCCATTATTCACTATGTGAAATGTATCATTTGTCCCGCTTGCAGTCACCATACCATTTCCAATGCCCATCTCTTCTGCTTGTACTACTGATACCGTGATGAATGGAACATTCGCGTTGATAACATTGGTTGACTCATAATCAATTGTACTCCAATAGATGACTAGGTCTGTGTCAAGATAATAATCTGGATCGAATTCTTCAATATTGGCTGAAGTCTGATTATTGATATTCCCTGGCAAGTATCCTCCCCCAACCAACCAATCCTGTACAAACGCAGCATAAGAGTCTCCAGGATTATTATAGAATACAATATTCACTTCGTCAGGACTCATGTGACTTGAAGCCCATTGAATCGTCCTGTTCAGGAGGTTCAACATCTCTATAGCAAACTGAGTTGGTCTATACCATCCAAAGAATGCATACTTATTTGGGTCATTGATGATTACCACAGCTTTTTCTGTTTCCAATGATGCAGCTGTTGAATTACGAGATAAGCTTGGATTTACTAAATCAATTGTCAGATACGCGCCTGCGATACTCGATGCAAATATTACTAGAATTACAAATGCTGATTTTAGCTTAGAGTTATTCATTTGGCTTAGCCCCCCTTCTTTTGACAACTAAAATTGCCACTAATATCAATACAACAATAATGACAGCTATTATTATCAAGTCACGAAGAAAATCATCTTCGGGATGAAAGATGGAAACAGTTGTTCCGTCCACGTGTTCTATAGCAATTGTGTCTAGGTATGGATTAAGAACAAATGTATCAGCACCATATGGTGCAGAGAATGAAAAATCAAACTGACTCGCTGTCGGTAATGACTTCAGGCTGAACTCAATCCACAGAAGGCTCCCAAAACCAGGGGTTCTCGTATCATTCTCAAGTAATGTTTCGCCTGCAATGATATATCCCTGACTACTCTCAATGACAGGAGTTATTGTGATAGTTTGGTGGTCTGAAAAGAAGTCGCTCTTTTCAATATCAGCATAGCCTATTCGTGAAACAGCAAAATAGGTTGAATTGAAGAGAATTTTCAATTGCCATGCAAAACACTCTTCTGTGATGTTCACCCAAACTGTAAGATTGAATTTCTCGCCCACAGTTCGTAGCAATGTGGTTGATGGTTCCATCCAAAGTGCATTTGACTGATGTGGCTCATTAGGTTCAACAGCCAACACACAATATGGCGAATCAACCATTGCGAAAATTAAAATCATGAGGAGAAAGCCTGGAATTAAATCTCTCCATTTCCATACCATTGCGAATTCCCTGATACATTTTAATCATAAAGGGAGTTTTTAAATTATATAGGATGAACCTGAATTCCTTTAGGATTCAATCATATCAGAACTACTAAATACATCATCATACTTGTTCAGGATGGCAGACTATGACCAAACTCATGATTACTGATACTGTCCTTCGCGACGCGCATCAATCCCTTTTAGCAACTAGAATGCGTACTGAGGATATGATACCAATTTGTGAGAAACTAGACAAGGTTGGATACTGGTCATTAGAGATGTTCGGAGGGGCAACCTTTGACTCCATGATGCGTTTTCTGGATGAAGATCCCTGGGAGCGGCTTGAAATGCTGCGACAGGCAATGCCACACACACGACTCCAGATGCTCTTGCGTGGTCAGAATATTGTTGGTTATCGCCATTATGCTGATGATGTTCTCGAAGCTTTTGTTGTTGAAGGTGTGAAGGCTGGTCTTGATGTATTCAGAATCTTTGATGCCCTAAATGATATCCGCAATATGGAAGCTGCAATCAAGTTTGTTAAACGTGAAGGTGGCCATGTTCAATCAAGCATCTGTTATACACTGAGTCCATTTCACACAAATGACAAGTTTGTAGATATGGCAAAAGAGCTCTATGCACTTGATGCTGACTCTATTTGTATTAAAGACATGGCTGGACTCATTTCGCCTGAGGCAGCCTTTGATTTGGTCACAAAGCTGAAGGATGAATTGGATATACCCATTCAACTCCACTCGCACTATACAAGTGGTATGGCTGCCATGGCTTACCTGAAAGCTGCTGAAGCTGGAGTGGATGTCGTTGACTGTGCGATATCTGCACTCTCGATGGCAACATCGCAACCAGCCACCGAGTCTATTGTTGAAGCCATGAAGGGCAATAAACGGGACACTGGACTTGACATCAAGCTTCTCTCCGAGATTGCATCCTACTTTAGAAAAATCCGTAGGAAGTATGGTCAGTTTGAAGGAAGTCTACAGGGCGTAGATCCCCAAGTTCTTGTTTTCCAGATTCCTGGTGGCATGTTATCGTACC
>JBHLQJ010000203.1:0-5636 GCA_048884945.1 Candidatus Thorarchaeota archaeon
AATCTGGAACCCAGTGTGAGGATGATAATCGACTTCAGATAGAGATGGAGATACAAATCCAAAGACTTCGAGATACTCTCATGGTCTGGGCTGAAGAGAAAGAGGGGCGAGAATACAGAAATTCATGGGAAATACGATTCGAGAAGGCAATCAGAGGAGAGAGCAGAGAGTACGAGCCTGAACCACAAGTGCACATCTCAGATATTCCTAGAGATAAAAAGGTTGGATTTTTCCGCATCAAACTCCCTGACAGTATACCAGTTGAGATAGTTTCCGAGATTGCTGAAGACTGTATGGTGAACATATCCCTTGATGGGGAACGACATCTTCAGGTTAGTGGGAAACGAGAATGTGTTCGGGACGCGATGAAGAAACTAGGACAGCTCTTCTATGGCGATAGCAAGCTACAACAATAATATCTTAGATACCGAGAATGTCATTAAGAGGATCTAGGGAAACTCTGTTTAGTTCTAGTCCTAATGGCTCGGGATCAATTCCCATCGCTACACCTAATACCTGAGTGACAAACAGGGCAGGCAACTCCAGAGATTTTCCTTCATCATCCTTGAGACCTAGTTGTTGAATATCGAATTGAGTGTGACACGCAGGACAGTTCGTAACTACACAGTTTGCGCCTGCACCATTTGCTGAAATCATCTTCTCTTGAAGTAACTTCGAAGCGACCTCTTCACTTGCAATGAGGAGTGGAGAGCCACAACATCGAAGTTTCATGTCCCAATGAACACTCTTCGCACCTGTCAACTCGATCAGCTCATCAACTTTTCGAGGAAGTTCAGGGTCGTCGAATCCTGCAACAATAGATGGGCGAATGAGGTGACAGCCTGGATGGAAAGCGACTTTTAGACCATCCAGACGCTTGATAATCTTCTTTTCAATCTCATCTTTCATGTCATAGAGAACTTCAACAAAGTGACGAATCTTTACCTTCCCAGTATATTCGAGACCCAGCGGTTTGAGAGCTATATTGACCTTTTTCCTGTAGGACTCATCATCATGAAGTACATGGTCAGTATCCTTTAGGGATCCAAAGCAGCCGTTGCAGGGAGTGACAATATCATGACCTCTCTGTCCTGCAAGAGCTATATTTCGTCCAGACATTGAGAGCCAGCTGTTCTCATCAATCGATTTGAGTACCACTGTCCCGCAACATGATGCTCCATCAAAATTTAACAGCTCAATGCCAAGTTCTTTTGCTACTGCACGCATAGATGATTCATAGTTGTTGAACCTGCTTGGAATGGCACATCCAAGGAAAACCTCGTAGGTCTGAGTCATTTTATTCCTCCTCCTCTAACTGCATGAGCTTCATTTTGTCCAAAAGCTTCTTTGTGTGCGCGGTATTGAGTTCGGGAACTGGATCAAGCTCGAGGTCATCGCGTTCCCAGTCAGTGGGCTCATAGAGTCGTCCAGTTTCATAAAGTGACTTACGTGCTCCAATATAACCAGCAGGTCTGATTCCCTTCCTAAAAGCCATGTTCTTAAGTCCAAATAGAATATCTGTGATGTCAATGCCCTGCGGACAACGTTCTTGGCAGGTATAACATGTTGAACATAGCCAGACCATATCAGTTTCAAGGACTTCCTTCAGTCCAAAGAGAAGCATTCGCATGACCTCATGAATCTGGATGTTCACTTTATCGGAAACTGGACAGCCAGCGCTACATTTAGCACACTGGAAGCAAGCAGTAAGGTCTTGACCTCCAATCAATTTGGAAACCTTGTTTGTAAAGTTAGCATCTAGTGCTTTGAACTTCTTCCCATCAAATGACTTGAACTGGCCCCAAGACTCTGTCACTTTTATCGCCTCCTTGTTCGTAGGGGACTTGGTCCGAGCTTATCTGCAAGAACTGCAAATCGTCTTACAGTTTCCGCCCAGATTGAACCTTCACTTGCACTAATGTGTGTGAACTGGAGACGATCTGTTTCAAGTCCAGCTTTCTCAATGATTTTCTTGGCAATAGCAAACCTTCGTTCGAACGAGATATTGCCATCGACATAGTGGCAGTCGCCGATATGACATCCAGAGATCCATACCATATCAGCACCGAGCCTAAACGCTTCCAAGATGTGTTGTACACTCACTCGTCCTGTACACATGACGCGGATATCTCTAACATTAGGCGGTTGCTGAAAACGGGACACACCGGCACTATCAGCCCCAGCATATGAACACCAGTTGCAGAGGATTGTTAGAATCCTCGAGTCATTCGCAGGCATGGTCTCTAGAGCAGTGCGAATCTGTGTTATTATCTGGTCGTCAGTGAAGTGTTTCATGGTTATAGCACCAGAAGGACATCCAGCACCACACTTTCCGCAGCCTTGACACAGTACCGGATTTGTGACTGCATAGTCATGTCCACCATCACCGGGTACAACTTCTATTGCATTGTATGCACAGTTGATTTCGCATGTTCCGCAGCCTACGCAGATTTCAGGGTCGACGATGGATACGATTGCTTCTGCCTTTCGTATGCCCCTTATGAGAGGTATTAGGGCACGTGAAGCAGCTCCCTGACCTTGAGCTATAGATTCACCAATACTTTTAGGAGCAGTAGCTGCGCCAGCAACAAATACACCATCGGTCTGGAAGTCAACAGGTCGTAGTTTTGGGTGAGCCTCCATAAAGAAACCAGAAAGGTTCAGCGGGACCTTGAAGAGCTCTGAAATCTCTTTGTTCGGTCGAGGAATCATAGCTGTTGCTAGTACCACATGGTCAACATCGATGCTCAATTCTGCGCCTAACACTTGATCCATGACCCTAATACTTAGAGCTTTGCCACTTCCTTTCTTGACCTCAGGCGGAGAGTCCTTGTCAAATCTAACAAATACAATACCCTTCTTACGAGCCTCGCGATATTTGTCCTCTGCATCGTAGAAGACTCGGAGGTCACGATAGAAGTGGAAAACTCTTGAGTTTGGATACATCTCAAGGAGTTCAAGTGAGTGCTCTAAAGCAATTGTGCAACATATACCAGAACACCAAGTACGAGACCCTTCAAGTGATGCATCCTCACGAGAACCTGCACAGTGAATGACAGCAAAGGTCTCTCCATCTTCAATACCTTCGCCCGTGGCAACTCTGTTGTTGAATTCTACCTCAGTCATGACTTCTGGCAGCTTGTTCAGGCCATAGAGGCCTTTTTCTTCAAGTGCAACTGCACCAGTAGCAACAATCACAATACCAACTGTTAGAGTTTCTTTCTTCTTTCCGGTCTTGATAACAACCTCGAATTCACCAATCGAGCCCTTTGCTTCTATGACCTCAGAGTTCAACATTAATTCGATATTCTTCTTGTCACTTATACGACTCTCATAATCAGCTATTACTTCTGAAGCTGGTCTGTTATCAAAATCGATTGTAGCAAGTTCGTTGAGGAATCCACCCACCTTTTCGTCTTTCTCCACAAGGTAGACCTTGAAACCTTTTTGAGCGATTACGTCAGCTGCAGCCATTCCTGCTACACCAGCACCTATGACAAGGACCGAGGGTTCAATTTGGGTTACAGCCTCTTCTTGTGCCTCCAAGAGCTTCGCCCTTGCTACTGACATTCGGACCAAATCCATCGCCTTCGAGGTCGCTTCATCTTTATCTGCTTGATGAACCCAAGAGCAATGTTCTCGAATATTGGCGAGTTCGAATAGATACTTGTTCAGGCCAGCTTCTTCAATTGTTGCTCTAAACAGTGGTTCATGTGTCCGAGGTGTGCATGAAGCTACAACCAAACGGTTGAGATTGTGCTCCTTGATTGCATCCTTGATGACAACTTGAGCATCTGAAGAACACGAGTAGAGGAGATTCTGTGCATAGACAACATTTGGAAGACTGTTTGCGTATTGAGTTACCTCAGCTACATCCACAGTTCCAGCAATGTTGATACCACAAGAACATATGATTACACCAATACGTGGCTCAGCAGCGATAAGTTCTAGGTCTTCTTCTGTTAGTGCTTCGGTTTCTTCTCCTTGTGGAATTGTGATGTCCAATGCTGCTAGAGCTGCAGCGGCGCTGCCTTGAGCAACAGAATCAGGAATATCTTTGGGCATATGAACAGCCCCACACATGTGAACTCCAGGCACACCTGTTTCCGAGAACATTAATGATTTCAAATCTGGTCTAATGAACCCAGACACATCTGTCTTGATGTTTAGTTGTCCATACAACTCAGGACTCGAAGAAGGAACCATCGCAGGACAGAGGACAACCAAGTCATAGTTGTCTACTAGTACATTATGACCCTTCGCGTCACTATGACGCACAATGAGGTCCTTGGTGTCATATTCCTCTTGAATTTCACTCGGTATTCCTTTCACAAAATGAATATCATACTCAGTTTCAGCTCTGACAAGAAATTCTTCAAAGCCTTTACCGAAGGCGCGCATGTCATTATATAGAATATCAATGTGGACTTCTGGAGTATGCTCCTTTGTAATGATGGCTTCTTTGGTTGCGTATGTGCAACATATCTTCGAACAATATGAACAATGATTTACATCTCTTGAACCAACGCATTGAATGAAGGCTATCCGATGAGGTTCACGACCATCTGAGGGACGCATTACAACACCACCTGTGGGACCACTGGCGGATACCATGCGTTCATACTCTAGTGCACTAACAACATTTGGAAAACGACCATAGCCATACTCTGGCACCTCAACAGGATCAAGGAGTTCATAGCCAGTTGCAATGATGATTGAGCCAGCATCAATCATTCTAGTTTCATCAACAATATCGAAATTGATAGCCTCAGCCTTGCATGTCTTAACACAGACCATACACTCAATACAATTCGCCTTGTCGATGGTGGCGATATTTGGAACTGCTTGTGGAAATGGAATGTACGCAGCTTTTCTCATCTTAAGGCCAAGATCATATTCATTGGGTACTTCTATTGGACACACTCTCTGACAATCACCACAACCGGTGCATTTCTCAGCATCAACACGTCGAGTTCGTTTCAACACTTTTACCGTGAAATCACCTTTTGTGCCAGTGACCTCAGTCACCTCTGAGTAAGCCAAAATCTCAATATTCGGATGACGCGAACAATCCACCATCCATGGACCCTGTATACACATACTGCAGTCCAAAGTGGGAAAAGTCTTATCGAGTTGAGACATGTGGCCTCCAATTGAAGGTCGTTTCTCAACCAGAAACACCTCGACACCCATTTCAGCAAGGTCAAGTGCAGCACGCATTCCTGAAATACCAGCTCCAATAACGACAACTGGTTTCGATATGGGCTCGGCCATTTTACTTTCTCTCCGAGGAGATACCGCGTCGATTTGAGAACGCTCGATAAAATGTTTCCCATCGGACAATAAAAGAGAGGTCAGACATGATTTACAATGATTGGCGCCAAAGTTTGAGAGTTAACGATTTCTAATCCATGCACTTAATATTACACAGATAACGTCCTAGAATTATGAAGGCGACGAGGCTTTATACTCGAGCATACCTCACGCGCATCAAGTATCGAGGGGAGGAACATCGTTTTGATGATTTGAGTAAAATTGAGGTTGTAACTTTCTCGTCTCCTACGAAAATCCAACCAGGATAATACTGTACATTCTCTATTATCGGTATGCTTGAAATTCAACTCAATAAATATAGT
>JBHLQJ010000204.1:0-5564 GCA_048884945.1 Candidatus Thorarchaeota archaeon
TTTGGCGTGACTGCAGCACAGGCGTTGGGCGTAGACCTAAGTCCAAATGTTGTTTCGGATGTCGTGCTATATCTCTCCCAGAGTCAATACATGACAGGACACTATCGTCCGACCTCATTATCAGGTACAGCACATATGCAATACTCGGTTGCTGCTGTTGAAACACTATTCCTGCTAGATGAACTTGATACAATCCCCTATCTGACGAATTTGGAAAACGCAATTCTATCCGAGTACAATAATGGCTCTTGGAGTACTTCAGGGTGGACACTCAAACCATTTGCTGGTTCACAACAAGCGATCGATTATCTTTCCACACGCGCAGCACTTAGGCTTGGAATCGTTACATTAGCCATGGCAACTGAAATTGCCTCTAATATCGAATCAAGGCTGCAATACTCAGACCTCTTGGCACTGAGCTGGGATGTTGCTACTCTCTCTCTCCTACAGACTTCAGCTTTCTCCGTGGACCTTGAGTCCATAGATTCATCTCTTGTCCTTAGTGCCTTGAGGTCATCATATTTCATAGATGGATGGTTTAATTCATCTAAGCTATGGCAACCTGTCTACACAGCGACTGTGCTCCAGATGATTTCGATTCTTGGACTTCGATGCCTTCTTGATGATATTCCAGGCGTATCATTATCTACGAGTGTCAATCCAATAGGGGATCTAGGATCTGTACTAGATATCTCATTGGTCATACAGTCCACTTCAGAAAGTCATTCAGTCGTTGTGAATCTATTTGATGAGACTCTACTGTTTCGTAATGTTGCGAATGTTGATACTCTTCATTTTCCAATACCATCTGACAGAGCCAACCTTGGTGTCTGGAATGCTACGCTCATGATCCTTGATTGGGGGGCATCTCGTGCCTTTGACAGATTTGAGGTTCTTATTGAGGGGTCTCTCGAGGGAACTTTGAATGTACTCACTCCAATAGTCAAGGTGGGGGAGCTTGTAAACGGATCTGCGCAGTGGACACTGACAGGCGGAGCAGATGCGGGGATGAGTCATATAATCGTGAGATTAGGAGACTCTCCGATATATCATCAGTGGAGCTATGATGCTCTCTCTCCATTCTCAATCTCTCTTCCCACTGGAGACTTTGATGCCGGGATTTATTCACTTAATGTCACAGTGATCATCCCTGATTGTGCTCCCCTCGTCTTTCTTGATGAGGTTGCTATTTCAGAACCAAATCCAACATACATGCAGACAGCTATGGATTCAGACGGGAAAGTGGGTGAGGAACTTGAGATCGGTTGGTCCCTTCACTTCCAAGAAAATGATACTACGATTGGAGGTCAATTAGTTACTCTGTCCATCAGAAATAGTGCAGATACAATCGTTTTCTCTGATACGCTTGTCTCGAACCCAGGTGGTTCTATATTCCAATGGACTCCGTCGAATAGAGGGGACTTTGTATTTTCCCTCTCATTTGCTGGAAATGGCACACTTGACAGCTGTCATGTAGAAGGAGCAATCCACGTCTACGAAGAGACCTCTCTTTTGTTTATAGGGACTGGTACGATCAACCAACATTCTACTTCGAATCTCCAGTTGCTTCTAGCAACAACTCAGGGAGAAGCATTGAGTGGACAGACTGTTCATGTCGTAGTAATTGCGCCATCTTCGACCACAATAATCGACTCTTGGTTTATTACAAATGGAACAGGTTACATTAACATAGCATTCTCATTGACGGAGAATGGAGTCTATCTCCTACAGGCTCAATTCTCACATTCTGCTTTCCTACTAGGTACAACTACATCAGATTCGATCATCTCATGGTCTTCGAGCTCGTTGGAGCTCGGAGGTATTCGGACAGAGGAATTAATCAGTAACACATATCGACCATGGGCACGCCTAAAGGACTCAATTTCAAATTCTGTACCGGGCCAGTCAGTACTAATTCGGATCACACTTTTGCCCTCAACTATCCTCGTTGAACATATGTTGGTCACAAACTCAAGTGGCTATGTTTCTATGCCATGGACCGCGAGCGCTGCAGGGGCATATAGATTCGAGGCGATGTTTAGTGGTACACTATCCAGAGCATCAACTACGCAGAGTATTGACTTCCAAATTATCATTCCTATAACACTCAACATTAGCACTGTTTCAAATTCAGAAGTTGGAGCTGAAGAGTTGATCCAGGTGACGGCACGCAATCATAATGGAGACCTCATCTCAGGCATCTCCGTTACAGTTACAGTGAGGGGACCTGGAGGAGTTGTCCTTTACACAAACACATCCTTGACACTTGCAGGCCCGGTTACATTTCAATGGATACCTTCAATGAGAGGTGTTAATGAACTCACTGTGACGTCTCCACGACAAGGGCTCTATCAAGCGGCGTTATCAACAACTACAGCGGACATCTATGAAACCCCACAGCTTAGTCTAGAACTGCCAATCGATGCGATTGCTCCTACAACAGATTTGGTCACGGTTTCACTCAAAGACCACAACTTACTGGCTATAGAGGGAGTAACTATACACATTATTATTCAACTCGATGCTGTCTATCTTGTCGATGGCAATTATGTCACAAATTATGATGGCCAAGTAAGCATTATCCTCAATCTTTCCACGCCTGGCACTCTGTATGTTGAAGTCCTTCTTTCGTTTCAGGATTGGCTCCTAGAAACCTTTGTAGATTCAGGCACCACAGTGTCAGCCGCAACTGAGCTCATCATTGCAATTCCAGGGCAACCTGTCGAGCAGGGTTCAACAGTAGGAGTCTTAGCGACCCTTACCAATTTCGCGGATGCACCTCTGGTTGGAGCAACTATTCAGATCGAGGTAGTATGGAACAATGGTTCGGTTTTGAGGTCGGTTACTCGCACGACAGATGCAGCAGGTCAGTGTATACTTGCTCAGACCTTCATCTATGTTGGCGATTTCATCATAAGGGCTACATACGCAGGCTATGGGTTAAATGCCTCTGCCAGCGATATCGTTCCACAACGCGTGTTTGTGACACCCTCGATTTATGTTGCACATGACCCAAGTTCCATTACAGGTGAGGCTATGGAGTTTCAGGTCAATCTCACCGATGCACTAGGGAATTTCATAGTGGGAAGAACCATTGAGCTGAGTATTGAACAGGACGGTGTTGTAATCTTTGAGGCTCAGATTTTGTCAGAAGCAGGCTTCTCAATTATAACTTGGTACCCCACGCAAGGAGGTCTTGTTACAATCACTGTCACACACCTAGGGAATATTTACTTCTTGACGACCTCAACAGTTTCTTCAGCATCAATTCTAGAACTCGTCAGTGGATCACTCTCAATCACACCAGCCCAGATTGATCTGTTCGACTCGACCACTCTCATGTATACTCTTGAATCAACAATCCCGCTTTCTGGTGTGACAGTCCGTTTTGAGGTGCTCGGAATGGACCTTGTTCCAGTTTGGAGTGCTGATATTCTCACGAACTCCTCAGGGATGGCGTCTGTGGTATACACTGCGGTGGAGACCTATGGAGTATTGCATGTGAATGCGGGTCCTATTACTGATGAGTTCCTTATAGGCGGCGATGTCCAAGAACAACTAATCGTCAAGACATTCTGTCATGTTACTGTTTCACTATTTCCAGCGCCAGCTTCAGTACACACCTTGACCAATATTACCATCCTTATATTGGATGATCTTGATGGCTTAGTCGATGGTCCGACTGTAACAGTCTCCCTTTACAACCCATATGGTGAGATTGTCAAACTTGGACAATGGACAAACTCAGTTACGGTACCAGTTGAAGAAGGGGTGGCTATTGTTGATTTTGTTCCGGCTATGGTTGGTCTTTATTCCGTGGTACTTAGCTCATCAGGCTCGGTTTCAGTCCACGGATTCACCAGCACAACACACCACACAATCTACTCAATAACACAAATTGATCTCACATTTTCCACAGACGAACTCGAGGTTGGGCAGACACTGGATATGACTGCTCGACTTCTAGACCATAATAATATGCCTCTTGTCGGAAGGAATATCGTACTCTATCTTGATGGTCCAGGTTCTAGCTCATTTGGTCCTATTGTTTTTGTGACAAACGCTACAGGATATGTGACTTGGAGTGTTACAATCAATGATGAAGGACTCTGGACTTTTGTTGCATCCTTTAGTGGGTTAGGAGTATATCTCCCTGTAAGTGCTGATGCAGAGATTAATGTCAGATATGGAACTGTGATTGATTTCTCTCTGGTTACATCTGGAGATATCATAGCAGGACAAACCAATACGGCATTCTCAATTCTCTTAACTGATACAGGTGGTACACCTCTGGAGGGATTTACTGTCCACTATGAGGTGCATCATGAGACCCTTGGTCTTGTTGTCCAAGGCAACTTAATTCAGACAGATACAGATCCAATCATTCTGAACCTGACATTCGAGCGAATGGGCAACTACACCATGGTTGTTTCATTCAGTGGGACAAGTCATTACCATCCATCAAATGCTGGACTTCAACTCACAGTGCTTGGTACTACAGAAGCAGTGGCAAGTATTCCTGAAGGAATCGATAGGGCGTCCGAGGCGGGAATTCAGATCATCGTTCTGGACGAAGTCTCTTCACCCATACATTTGTCTGAGCTGGATATCATTATCGTTCTGCAAGGATCTAACGGTCTTGAGAACCTCGCGAGTCGTCTACTGTGGAATGAATCTGACGTCACACTCTATACACAGGGACTTGCAGTTGGTTCTTTTATTCTAAATATCACGATTCTACCAACAAATATGCGACTGGGGAGTATATCACTCTTCAACATTGATATCACAAGTCTCACACATCTGACAATCAATGAAGAGAACCTCCCAGGTCTGATATCTGAGCCGCACTCCTTGGAATTTCTTTTGTTAGACTCACTCAGTGAAGCAATCGATAATGCAGATGTCTGGGTGAGCCTATATGACCCCTTGGGACGAGAGATCTACGGACATCCGCTAACCACTCGAACGCTGCTTCATTCTTCTCTTGACGGAACTGAGGTCTCTTGGACACCAAACCTCGTCGGCACGTACAGAGTTGTCCTACTCTTCGAGGGTGATGACTTTTTGAATGCTTCATCAATCGAGCTCATCGTTCATGTGTTGCATGTGAGCTCGATATCAGTTGATGGACCTTCTCAATCTGACTTCGGCGAGATTGTGCCACTCTCTATGACTTTAGAGGGCGCTCTCGGAGGCATATCTGGAGCTACGCTAACAGTCAGAATATTGACAGAGGGAGTCATCGTGCAGGAGATATCCCTTGTCACAGGAAGTCGAGGGATTGTCAGTACGAATCTTGTGGGGCTCCTTGCAGGCATTCATAATGTCAATGTCACCTTTGCAGGCTCCGCCACTCAGGCATTCTGCTCAGGTAGTTTTACACTAGAAATCACACCTGTTGTTGTTGTCTCCATAGAAGCCGTAGGGCCGCTCTATGTAGGGCAGAACTGCAGTGTCGATCTTTCGGTGAGCGTTCTCGGCCCCAAACCAGATTGGAACGGCTCGCTTACAGCTGTACTCTACAGTCCTACTGGTTCTAGACTTGCTACCTGGAATTTTGA
>JBHLQJ010000205.1:0-5526 GCA_048884945.1 Candidatus Thorarchaeota archaeon
GAGGACCAGATTATGTTCCTTTCTTTTATGAGTGTCCTGAACCTGGCTGTAATAGAAGTCGAACTGAACTTCACTACGAGGACCTAGGAGCCACAGCTGTACTAACAGGAAAATGTCCAACCTGTTCGGAAGTAATCGAAATTGAGACTCCTGCAGATAGTCCATATCTTGGAGAAATATCCACTCAAATATCTCCACGTGTAGACTCACGACAGATTTTGATTGACACACTCATACCAACCGTGGCACATATCGGGGGTATTGGTGAGGCTGCATACTACGCACAGGTAATTCCTTCTGCCGCAGCTATGAACATACCATTTCCCGTGTTCATTAAATATCCACGAGTATACTTCAATACACCGTGGAATGAGCAGCTTGCCAAGAGTCTGGAGGAGAAAGGCTTTGAGGTTCTTCAGCGCAGGGACATGTTTAACCTAATGGGAAAAATCGCTAAATCAAGACGAAAGAACAGTTTTGATGAGATGAATGAAAATCTCGCTGAGATGAATAGGCTAATCTTTGAAACACATAGTCGCTTGAACGAAATCCACACAGAAACTACCAGTAAAATTGCTGAAGCTACAGGGAAGGACATAGAAATACTCCAACTTCAGAAACTTGACATAGAACGCTACCTCTCATGGGTATTTGGTCAGTATACAGATGGTAAGCTTGGTCAAGAGTCCTCATGGGCGTGGATAGAGTGGGCAATAAACTCAGGCTTCTCAGACCTCTTTGGACCATATGAAAGAGCGTATGTGGGACCAATGAAGAATGGAGCAACAGTGTTTGTGAACTTCTCAGTCTGAGTTTATCCAAGTTCCTTTGTCAGAAGTTTACCTAGACGTTCAATTCCTTCAGAGATGATTTCGGGTGTTGAATATGAGAACCCGAGTCTCATGGTATTTGGCTCTGGAAGACTCTTTCGAAAGTCCTTGTTGTCCTTTGTCAATCTATGTCCAGCTTGAGGATAGAACGGAGCTCCTGGTACGTAGATGATATCATTCGGGATTGCTACACGTTCCATGAATTCCCCAGCATCAAACTTCTTGTCCTGACTCTGCCACCAGATGAAGAATCCACCAGTAGGATCTGTTCGTGCACCAGCTGGAAATGATTCGTCAATTGCTTTTGCCATTGCTTCATAGCGTTTCTTATACTGTGGTATGGCAACGTGCATTGCTTCATCAATGTAGTTCTTGTAGTACTCATCGAGAATTCGTTGCACTAATGTGGTTGTACAGAGGTCGAGGTAACCCTTGTCCTTGAGAACCTGCTCTTTAACATCCGGTGGAAGGACTGAGTAGCCAACTCGTAGGACAGCAGCCTCTTTGCTACTAGTCCCAAGATATGCTACTCGGGTATTGTCTTTATCAAGCGTTTTGATGGGTTTGGGATTCTTCTTGAACTGAATCTCCGCATACGCTGCGTCTTCAATAAGGAGGATCTCATTGGCTTCTGCAATATCAAAGAGAGCTTGACGTCGTTTCATAGGAAGCGTTGTGCCTTTTGGATTGTCTGAGTCAGGAACAACATAGATAATGTCCGGATATTTACCAAACTTCTTCTTTGAAACTTCTACCGCTTTTTCAACATCTTCTGGGATGATGCCATCAAGGTCAGTTGGAATTGTGATGACACGTCCTCCAAGCTTCTCTGCTGGAGCTAGGAACCCAAGGTATGCTGGAGATGGCGTAATTATTACATCACCAGGATCAATCATTGTGTCGAGAATGGCATAGATTGCTTGTTGTGATCCGTTTGTTATCGAAACTCTATTCCATTCAGTTTCACAATCAATTGGAATTCCACGGACATCGCATAGCCTCTTTGCTAGTGTCTTGAGGAACCAAGATTCACCACCAGTTGGACCATAGTTGAAGTCATCAAGAGCTAGCTTGGGATCCTCCTTGTACCTGGCGCTAAGGTCTGCCATGATATCTGCGAAGATATCAGTTGGCATGATACCAGGTTTTCCGCCTGCATAATAGTACTTGACCTTATACTTTAGAAGAGCCCTTATCTGAGATTCTTCTATAAAATTAGTCCAAGTAGCAAAGCCATAGCCATTACCTATTGTATTTGCCATTATGTTCCCGCTCCAGAGGATTTGCAGCTCATCCTCGGATTACGAAGCATGGACACTTCTGTACATGAACCTCGTAAATTATGCTTTATCCTTTTCCACTAAGGTATTGATTTTGTTGTGCCCTTCCGAGCCGCGATGTACAAAAATGGGCATCCATAATGTGCATTTGTACGAACTATCAGTCACCGTAACTCTGCTGCAAATGCAGCAGCAGCAGCTTTGGGATCAGAAGCCTCTATAATTGATCGGACAACAATGACAAAGTCAGCACCAGCATCAACAGCTGTTCTAGCATCTCCTCCCTGAGCACCGACTCCTGGACTCAGGATTGGGATTTCAGGACCCAAAATCTCTCGAACCTCAGTGATTATCTCCGGATACGTAGCTCCGACGATGACTCCATCAGTGTCCCATTTCCTAGCGACTCGAGCAAAATAGTGATAGAAGGGCTCAGGCTTTTTCTTTCCATCTGGTGATACATAGATTCCATATCCCTCTTTTGCGCCAGGATGAGACATGTAGCACAATGTGATGATTCCGCGCTTCCTATTTGCAGCCATCTCAAACACGCCATCAAGACCACCCTCCATACCAACTAGTGGGTTCACGATAAGTGCATCAAAACCTGCATCAAAATGGTATTTGGCGATGACCTTGTTGGTGTTGCCGATATCATTCAGCTTGATGTCCGCGATGGCAGTTATTCCAGCATCGTGAATGGCATCAACGATTCGTGGAATGCCGTCGAAAAGACCAACTGGCAGAATCAGATGACGGTTTATTTTGAAGGCAACAGCATACTCTGCTGTCTGCGATATTATTCCAAGGGCTTCCTTCTCTAATCTGTCCTTCTCTGCTTTTATGGCAGACTCATTCTTTCCAACCATGTCAGCAGTCAAATCTAGACCTATAATCAGCTTGCTCTTCCTTACAAAACTAGATGCACTAAGTTTCCTCTTATACACGCAACCCACACCTGCTCCATAGGAATTACTATATGTTCCACTGGAGCGGATAAACAATTTTCACGCTTCCAAATAAATCCCTCTTAGATATCGTGTACACTTATATCCGAATCAAGAAAACGATTAGATGGAGAAGTCGCATTGAGTCCAGATTGGTTAGCCACTCGGGTCACGGTCCTCTTGCTTGCGATAATGGGACCGATCTATTTCTTCCTATTGATGCTCTTCATTCCGCAGATGACGCCATTTGGAGATGTTATGCTTGACAATCTCTTTCACTTCGTCGCAGTCCCAATCGTCTTCTCAGCACCGTGGCTTGGACTTATCTACTACCAACGTTATAGATTGGCTAACACTGTGTACATAATGGATGGCACAATTTCAAGTGTTCCACTCAGATGGAGGGTGTTCTATGGGATTAATGCAGCCTTCGTACTGATGCTTTTTGTACTTCCAATGACAACGCCGCCCCTAGCTATTATACTCGGACTCTATGTGGCGGGAACTGTGTTTTATAGAATTGGCATTGGAAAGTTTGGAGGAGGGAAACCCGGAGCTGCACTTGCTGTGCTTGGGGCTCTTGCTCTTTGTGTCCTCCCCACCTTTGTCATGCTTGAGTTCCTCCCAAATTACATAGAGGTATGGGAGTATATTTTGGCAACATGGGAAACATTCTGGCTCCAAGTCGTGTATGGTTTTGCTCAGTGTTTGGTGAATGCACTCAGTTTTGGAGCCCCCATTTATTTCATCTATTTCGGTGCTCAAGAATATGACAAAGGACTCTATGGTGAGGTTTACACGAAGACTCCTTCAGGAGGAATACGTCTTCTGGAGTTTATCCTATTCATAGCATTCCTTATTCTATATCTCCCTCCTATCCCCACATCATTAGGCACCATTCCATTCTTGAATCAATCAGTTCTGTTCACGAGCATCATAAACTGGATTTCATTATCTATCGTTGGAATCATGTATATCGTGAAATTTGCGTTGAGGGTGAAAAACGACACGACAATAGGTGGGGTTTCAAACCTCTTTGTGGTAGGGCTCTTCTTAGTGGTTGAGTTATTCTTCAAGACGAACCTATTGCTCATTACAGCTATCATATGGCTGGCATTCTTGGTCTATGCAGGACTCACTGCTGCAAGCTACCTTAGGGCATCATCCCGAGAGATCTACTGACATCTGATTTCACATTCTATGTACCTTGTAGTACCTCAGTTCAGGGGCGACAACAGAATCGTTGTACCAAGAGGTCAGACCCACAAGAACCTAGTTCTCCCCATCATTGTCCACATCGCCAATCTGAAGAACCGCCACTGTCATGTCGGTGTCTGTGACCTTGTGTTCAACCCATTCGCCCGTATCTTTCTCATAGTAACGAATGGTTTCATTGGCTAGACCGACACCATCGTCGAAGAGCCCTATCACAATCTCGTTCTTGCCATCATCATCGTGGTCTACATCCCCTATAGCCACATGGTAGATGGGACCAAGTGCCTCAGTTAAGTCGCTTACAATGGACTCTGACCAGTCTTCACCTGCATATTCATAGATTCTCACTTGATTCTCTCTCTCAGGATATAAATAATGGCCAATCACAATTTCGATATCACCATCGTTGTCTGCATCTCCGATATCCATGCACTCACCACTATCAACGCTCAAGATATTATGTTCCACCCAGTTACCATTAACAATATCAAAGTACTTCAGAGCTGATTCACCGACTGGAAATTCAGCAGAATTTCCTAACCAGAAGATTTCATTGGCATCATCAGAATCAATGTTTGCAAGCTCCAATCCTGTAGTGTAATATGGCCAAGTCCTGTGGTTGATTTCCAACCAATCATCAGTGCCTGGAACAGAGTCGAAATACTTCAGTTCATATCCATCGCAGGGATCTTTGGATGCAACCACTTCATACTCTGGGTCATCATCAATATTCCCAACCACTACTCTGTGAACAATCAGCAATTGTCCGATTGGGTGGTAAATCCACAAATCTTGATTACTGTCGTACTTATGGTACCCAAGCCAGAATTCATCATTTGGGCGGATTTCCATGGTCAGGAATTCATTATCACCGTCAGCATCAATATCCTCGACCTGCACCCAGCCTTGAACGCTGAGTCCAGCCACAGTCGATTCAGCCCATATACCATCGGTGTACTCATAATACTTTATTGGACCAGAATCTGGCATTTGATAGGTGAAATATACCTCATTTTGTGCATCATTGTCAATATCAGCGATTCTCAAACAATCAGTCCCAGTAGGAATATCAAACGGACTTTCGCCAATGAAGTATTCAAGGGCAGGCTCGAAGACGATATAAGCCATATCAACGTAAAGTGATGAAACTTGGGGCGATTTCCTTTCAAACCCCCTGTCATTGTCAACAATTCTCAAACTGATGCTTTCACTCATATCATCTGGAACGTCCACAGAGTACATCCGGTCTATTCC
>JBHLQJ010000206.1:0-5524 GCA_048884945.1 Candidatus Thorarchaeota archaeon
TCAGATCCAAAGATTCCATGCAAGATTATTCTAGAGGAGGAAGCAAAATCTGCAGATCATTTTGCACGATCAATTGTGAAACCAAGAGATTTCGAGGATGATGATGCAGCGAATAGCATCTTGAGAAAATTATACGAAGATGGACATGTCACGTTTTACAATCAACCGCTAACTGCAGTGCCTACGTTTGGAGGTCTCATTGAAGAGATTCAAGACATGAGAGCTGCTCAACCTCTTGACAAACCCCACTACATTCAAGCAATTGATGAAGCGTTGAATTTTGTTGTAGATTGGGTGGAAGACAACAACAAGGCTCTGAGTGATAAACTGGATAATGATTTTATTGACAAATTTGACGTTGCTGCAAAAAGTAGCGTTGAGAGATTTAATATCCATAGCAGCTCAGGGGTATATGCTTGGGCTACCACTAGAGGTAGTCTGAAACGAAGCCTAGTAAGAGCTGAAAAGGCAACAGCGACAGGAGTTACTGTTAAGGAAATCCTAAACATGCTATCTGGTCCGGAACGAGTGATTTGCATCTCGATATCAGATCCTGAAATGATACGTGACCTAGTTATCAGACTGACTAGTGCTTCATTAAAATACAGAAAAAGGCGATTTGAAATAAAACCCCAAATCTTGTTTGTTTTTGATGAAGCTCAAGAGTTCATCCCTAGCAAAGCGAGTGGTCAACTTGAACACTGCAGCAATGCAGTTGAGAGATTACTCAGACAAGGTAGAAAATATGGTCTAGGAGGCGCAATTGCTACACAGAGAATTGCGTATCTGAACACAAACATCATGCAGCAGCTCCACACTTTCTTTGTTGGCACCTTGCCAAGACCTTATGACAGAACAGTCGTGAGCAGCTCTTTCCAAATTGACCTTAGTATTTTGGACAAGACTCTTGAATTCCCACCCGGCTCATGGCTGCTATCAAGCTATATTGCAACTGGACTCGACAATGTGCCTGTGTTTGTAAAAGCAGACAACTCAGAGGATGTCTTGAAAGAACATGTGGAAGCAGAGAAAAAGCAAACGAAGCAATAGAATCCTTTGCGAGCCAGACTAGCTTAGATTTTCAGGATCTAATGATTTAATCTCATCAATATCATGAGTGTCAGCAAAATCGCCAAGCAAATGCCCAGAGCGTCTTGCCTTAGTCTCTATGTAGGCTCTGCTGTGCTCAGTTGGCTCAATAATAAGTGGAAGTCGTTCAACGATTACAATGCCGGCATCAGTCAGTTGACGAATCTTCTCAGGATTGTTAGTTAGTAGTTTAATGGATTTCACATGCAAGTTTTTGAGTATATTCGCAGCAATTCCATAATCACGCTCGTCAGGTTTGTATCCTAAGTGGATGTTTGCATCAATTGTGTCAAGACCTTGATCTTGAAGAGCATATGCTCTGATTTTTTCAGTGAGTCCTATGTTTCTTCCTTCTTGTCTAAGGTAGAGAAGAACACCTTCGCCCTCGTTCTCAATGATTTTCAGTGATTCTAGTAGTTGATCTCGACAATCACAACGTTGACTGCCCATCACATCACCTGTCAAACACTCAGAATGCACTCTAGTGACAACACCTTCCTTCCCAACTATATCTCCTCTGATGATTGCAGTGTGTTCTTTACCATCACAGGGACTAACGAACCCAGCAATCTGAAAATCTCCAAATCTACTTGGTAAATTAGCAACAGCAACTAGCTGAACACAGCATTCATCAGTGACGCATACCTGCTCCTCGCTAGCGGCAAGTAACATATCAATTTGGTCAGAGGACAGTTTCATTTCTATCAACGATTATCGATTATTTTGTATTGATATACCTTTTCGATTGATAAATTCCGGCATTTCTAAATAGTACCAAATCTCAAGTTGAACATCGATTTACGAGGAAATGAGATTGACAAGAGATCACACAATTGCAGTAGAGAAGAGTCAAGCTTGGTTAAAGGAGAATACAAAGCGATATGCATTCAAGAAATTAGAGAAGGATATCATCGAAACAGGAGCTTGTGTAGAGTGCGGCTCTTGTGTTGCGGGTTGCCCTGTAGAAGCTCTTGCTGGAGAGCGTGTTGAAAGCAAATATACTCCTACTCTTACCGGTAAGTGCACATCCTGTGGAATCTGCTATGCAATGTGTCCGAGAACAGTAATGCTTGAGAAAGACATCATTGGAGAATATAGAAGTGTTTGGAAAGTGAAAGCACTTGATGGTCACAGACGACAAGATGGAGGAGCGGTCACAGCGATTCTAGGAACAATGCTTGATAGGAAACTAATAGAGGCTGCAATTGTTGTTGGACACTCTAAAGATAATCTATGGTTACCAGCCACAAAGAAAGTCACAACAAAAGATGATCTATTGACATCGGGAGGAACGTTCTACACTCATGCACAGGTCGTAGAGCATATGACCAATTGTTTCAAAGAGAACCTTTCAAAAATAGGAATCGTTGGAACTGCCTGCAATATTGATGCGATCCATAGATTGCAGTCGCATCCCGGAAGCATATTCAATGTTGATCCTAAACCGCCCACTGCATTCAAAGTGAGTCTATTTTGTATGGAGTCATTTGATTACAAAGGGCTAGAAGGATTCCTGAAGAAAGCAAGTATCGATATCAAGAAAGTGGATAGGTTTGCTATTGCCAAAGGAGAATTCATGGTGACAGTTGGTGGAGAAACAAAGAATTGGCCAATTAAAGACCTAGATTATATTGCATCTTCTTCATGTGCTTACTGCACAGACTTCACTGGAATGAACTCGGATCTTTCATGCGGAAATATTGGTTCTGATGATGGATGGACAACTGTCATAGTTCGAAGCCAGCAGGGAGAACAAGCATTAAAGCTGGCAATAAAAGAGGGAATAATTGAAGCAGAAGAGCTAGATGATAATGCACTTCAAGCAGTGATAAACACAGCCCGTTCTAAGATGAATAAGAGGTATAAACTGCAGTCACCTCACTAGGTGCATTGATGAAAAAGGTAGAGTGAGAAGAACTATCTCTCACTCTGTCTTTCTATCTAACGTCTTCTGATGAATACTGCGGCAACAATGGTGACTACTCCTGCGGCTGTCTTTAGAAAAAAAAAGATTGAGAGGGACTGATTTGATAAGAGTCTATGACCTAGGGCGGAGTGATGACTACCAATATATTACTCACAGGTAAACCGGGAATTGGGAAAACAACAGCGATAAAGCGTATTGTTGAGAAGCTTGATCCAGATGAGTTCTCTGGATTATATTCAAGAGAAATGAGAGAGGGAAACAAACGTGTAGGATTTGTTCTCGAAACATTCTCAGGAAAATCAGGAATACTTGCACATGTAAATATTAGTTCAGTCCATAGGGTAAGCAAATACGGGGTCAATATCAAAGACATTAATGCGATCGCTGTTCCTGAGCTTCGACTAGCCAGAGAAACAGGGAAAATAATCATCATAGATGAAATTGCAAAAATGGAGCTCTTCTCAAGGCTGTTTGCAGATGAGGTAACCAAGTGCTTGAATACAAAACGAGTACTTGGCACTATCCAGCAAGGAAATCATCCGTTCCTTAATGAAATCAAGTCTCGACCCGATGTCCAGCTAATAGAACTGACAACGGAAAACCGTGACCAAATTCCTATGCATGTTTTAAAGATTCTGAAGGTTTAGAGTACTTACCTCGTCTTAGTTCTGAAATACAGAACAAAGATTACCAATAGGGATAGAGAACCGAGGATTAAAACTGCCACATACAGAAGTGCTGGTACTCTGTCAATCCCCAGAGGCAAAATATCAACAGGAATCCAACCGGTATCATAGATAAGTTGAACAGATGAATTATCTTGTGCCAGAATTTTAACCCAAACAACTACATCATGTGCGTACTCACCAAGAAAGGCTGTGAATATATATGCAATCTCAGATTGTGTCATATTCATGGTTTCGAATTCGAAATCATCAGATTCTGGATCACCAACACCCCATTGAATCTCGAGACTGTTGATATTGTTCAAATCCCATACATATGCTTGAATTGAGAGATTATTTGTTGTAGATGTCGAGAATGTTTGCAATGTTCGTATTTGAGTAACAGTTGGAGGATGTGCATCTGGAGTAACTTCAACGCGTATCAGTGAGAATGCACTTTGATTGAAGAAATCAGTGTAAGTCATGTTATAGAGGTATATTCCAACAGGGAAATTGTTCACATTGAGAACATATTCTTCACCTCGCCATGTCCCATTTGCGTAGACTTCACCATTACGAGTCAAATTGAATGATCTCGGATTGCTATCTTCAGCTGTCCAGTTAATGCTGTAGCCTGTGTATCCTTCTTCGTAGGAGAGATCACCAGAGGGTGTGATAATAGGAGCTCGAATATCACGATATATTGTAACATTGACTGAATCATTTGTCATCCTGCCAAAGTCATCAAAGAGTGTGAGAGTAAATGTATAATTTCCAAGGAAGAGATTATCAACATCAACCACAAGATCTTCTCCCTTTGGATCGGTAAATGTCCAATCAGGCTCTATAATATCTGTGAAAGAATGAAACGCAGACACATTCCCATATGATGTGTCATTGTAGAGAATTACAGCTCTAATTGTGTAGTTTTTCGGATTGCTATCATACACGTGCCACTTTATTTCGTGTCCTTTAGAACCGAATTCATACGCAATATCTTCCGGTGATGTTATTGTAGGATAAGTCAGATCTGGAACAACAGTGACATTTACATAGCTTGTGGAATTTCGACCAAATGTATCATTCACGAATAATGAGTATAGGTACCAGCGAGACACATTAAGCCCATCCACGTTGATGGTAATATTACGACCATCCCAAGACCCAAATTCAAGCACGGTTTGATTGTTAGTAGGTTCATTTGAGGTTCTAGAAATGTTATAGAAGTCAGGATTTGATTCAGTAATATTCCATCGAATCTCATGTCCAAAACTTCCAACTTCATATGTTATGTTATCGGGTTGAGCGATTATAGGTGCAGTTTCATCTTGGATGATTATGATATTAGTCGTTGCAGATGCATTTTCACCTTCCTGATTGAAGACAGTACAAATCATCGTGATTTCTTTGGGTAGTGTATCAACTAGATTCTGTTGATATAGCCAGGCAAGGTAAACTGTGATAGAACCGCCTTCCCAAAATCCATAATCCAATCTATGGCCATCGGCATAAACTGAGTAATTCTTTGGATTAGGGTCGCTCGGATGGTATACAATTGTTCGACCAATGGTTCCATTCTCGAACTGATAAGTTGTAGGTCCGGAGATAGTCGGAGCTGCAGGTGTCATTATAGATACCAAGTTATATGAATGACTTTCATTGCCAGTTGTCAAAGCATATGGTGATAATACAAGCCATGCCAGTACGACTACAATTGCAGTATTGCGACGATTGAATGAAACCATCTGACAAACTTCCATTATGTATGTATTAGGACTTGTTGACCGCTCGAACTTCTTGGCGCGGTTTTATACCCTTCGGTGATTGACATCTCGTACAAGAT
>JBHLQJ010000207.1:0-5473 GCA_048884945.1 Candidatus Thorarchaeota archaeon
TTAGTGTGGACTTTCCGCTATTTGTAACACCAACCAAGCAGATTTGACCAGCACCCTCCTTTCGTACAACGCCCTCTTCTGAACTGCCTGTGCGACGTGAGCGTTCCTGTTCTCGCCTCTTCTCTAACTGAGCTTTGAGTGTCGCTAGTTTCTTTCTGTAGTCTCCTACCATTCTCTCTGCACCCTTGTGTCTAGGTGCAAGAGATAGGAGTTTTTCTAGCTCTACTATCCTCTGAGCGAGGTCTTCTGTTTCCTCGTATATTATCCGCTGTTTGTCAAACTCTGGGGTTACATTGGTAGGCAAAGAATCACACTCAGTGACTGGCTTCGCTAAAAAAAAGAAAGTCTGGTATTATGAAGCTTTCTTCAGGGATTGTTTTCCATTCGATCTGCTGATATATTTGCGTCCAGAATATATCTCTCTGGTTTGATTGAAGGAACCTCGATCATCTCAGAACCCCACAGTTCCATTATTTCGTCATATGAAGTTCGTATCAGTTCGATACCGTTGTCCATTATGAAACCTTCACTGTGTTCTAGGCTTTGCGCCTTTTCAACTGCCTTTAACAGGAAGAATGAGATTGACCTCTCGTCTGGCGAAACTCGCCTCAGCGTGTTTCCTAGAAATGATACAATGGTTAAGTCATTCAAAGATCCAATTGCGATTGATACAGCAACATCTACTCGAAGGCTTCCTGACAAGAACAGACCGACATTAACACATCTGCATGCGGTCACAACTTCTCCGCTATTTCGTCCTAATTTTACAGAACTCTTGTCTATTGGTAATTCATCAAACCTCACAAGATAGCGACGCACCAGCATCACCACTTCCGGCGACTATTGATTACACTCCTTGGAGTCCCGGAAATCCCGGAATACCTCCTTTCCGACCACGCCGCTGCTTTCCCATATGTTTTATCATTGTCTTCATCTGTTCGTGCTGCTTCAAGAGGTCTTTCACATCTTTCTGAGAGGTTCCAGAACCTTTCGCGATACGTTTGATTCTCGATGATTTGATTAGTTTAGGTTCTTCTAGCTCTTCTTTGGTCATAGAGTTCATTATGACTTCCCAACGCTTCATATTCTCTTCTTGAATCTCTGCCATACCATCAGGAAGTTTGTACTGAAGCCCCAGCATCTCCATCACTTTGCCAATTGGGCCCATCTTCTTCAGTTGCTTCATCTGGGCCATCATGTCTTTCAGTGTGAATTTTCCTTTCATGATCCGTTTAGCTGCGTCTTCCTCAACCTCAATCTGAGCTTCTTTCACCTTCTCAATCAATCCACGGATATCAGACATACCGAGAAGACGTCCAACGAACTTTGTTGGATTAAAGGGCTCTATCGCATCCATACCCTCTCCAACTCCAATGAACTTGATGGGTGCTTGAGTTGCTGCTACCGCTGAGAGTGCACCACCTCCCTTGGCACTGCCGTCAAGTTTTGTGACTATAATTGAACCGATATCTGTGGCCTTCTTGAAAGCAGCAGCCTGAATGCCTGCCTGTTGTCCAAGAGTACCATCTATGACCAAGACAATTTCTTGAGGCTTTACACTTTTTGAGATGTCACGCATCTCTTTGATGAGGCTCGTTTCTTCTCTATGTCTGCCTGAAGTATCCAATAGGATGAGTTCAATCCCCTTCTTTTGCATCTCCTTGACGCCCTGCTTTGCTAGTTTCGTGGCGTCCTTTTCACCCTCATCGCCCCAAAATGGCACGTTCGATTTCTCAGCCAACTGTTTCAGCTGGCTATAAGCTCCAGGTCTAAAGTTGTCCGCACAAATAACGCCAGTCTTGATGCCTCTTTTCTGGTAATAACGGGCTAATTTTCCAATTGTGGTTGTCTTTCCAGATCCTTGGATACCAACCATCATGACAAGGTTGGGTTTCCCTGGATTGATTGTCAAAGGAACTGTTTTTTCTCCTAGGAAGAATGCCAGAGTGTCCCATACTACACGAACAATATGTTCACGCCGTGACACTCCTCTTGGTAGTTTTTCATCTAGGGCTTGTTCCTGAACTCTCTTTGTTATAGCCATCACTAGATTGACATCAACGTCTGCAACTAACAAGGCACGTTGAATATCTTTTACGAGTTCCTTCACAAGTTCTTCATCTACTACACTCGCACCAAAGAGCTTCTTCAGAGCTGAGTTCAGCGATTTTCCAAGTCCTTCTAAAACCAAGACATAATCACCGTCTTCAGGGAGTGCACCAAAGGCTGCTCATATCAACCTTCGCTTTTGAGTTACATATTCTAGATGTTGACTATTCGCGCTCTTAATGATAAGGTCTAAATCCGGGTGATTAGTAGTACGAGCTCGCGTGTGAATCGAAATGTCGGAGAAAGTGGGTACTGAGAAAATCAGAATCGTTAAAATTTCAGATGGGACCGTGATTGATCATATTAGGGCTGGAAAAGCCCTAGAGGTCCTCAAAATCCTCGGAATAACAGGTAAGGATGGAAACATAGTTTCTTTGGCCATGAACATTAGTAGTTCAAAGATACTAAAGAAAGACATCGTGAAAGTTGAGCATCGACTTCTCAAAGATGAAGAGGTTGCACGCATTGCGCTCGTCGCACCTGAGGCCACTATCAACCTTATAGAGGACTTCAAGGTCATAAAGAAGACCCGTGTCGAGCTTCCCGAGATGATTCCTGGCATCTTCAAGTGTCCAAATCAACGCTGTGTTACGAACAAAGAGCGTGAACCAATCCACAGCAAGTATGAGGTTATTTCAAAGACGCCTGTTCAGCTAAAATGTTTATATTGCTGGACAATTGTCGAAGAACAAGACTTCATCTCTCAATTTGCGAGCTAGTTTCCTGCCATCGCGTTCATTCCAAACGCTTTTTAGAGGACAGCTTTGCATGAGTCTAAGTCCGACTACAGTGGTAGATACCATGTCAAGTGATAAGATTGCAGTGATTGGCGATAGGGACACGGTCACCGGATTTCGGCTGGTCGGTGTGAACGAATGCGCTGTTCCAAAGGCACCCGCAGAAACTCGTGATTTACTCTATCAGTATTTCAGAGACCCTACTATGGGACTCATCATCATCACTGAACCTTTGGCTGCCGAAGTGGAGGACACAATTGTTGAACTTTCACAGTCCCCTATACCAGTTATATTGCTGGTACCCGACAGGAATGGAACCACTGGCGCCTATGAAACAGTATTGAAAGAACTGATTCGCAGAGCTGTTGGAATCGAGATTAACATATAGTCCAAGATTAAACCGGAGATATTGACATTGACCAAAATAACTGGGCGTATTGAAAGTATTGCAGGACCTGTCGTCAAATGTTCAGGCATACCTGCTGTGCGTATGTATGAGGTTGTCCGAGTGGGACACCAGCAACTGATTGGTGAAGTGATTGAAGTTGGAGAAGAGGAGTTTACAACCCAGGTCTATGAGGAAACATCTGGTATTGCACCAGGTGAGCCAGTAAGAGCCACCGGAGACTCCCTTTCAGTAGAACTTGGCCCGGGTCTTTTGGGATCAATCTATGATGGTATTCAAAGACCACTTCCTGACCTTAGGGAATTGTCTGGTGATTTTATAACAAGAGGACTCAGCGTTGAAGGTCTCAACAAGGAAAAGAAGTGGGAGTTCAGACCTACAGCAAAAGTAGGAGATAATGTTGAACCAGGTGATGTCATTGGTGAGGTCCCCGAAACGGGTATCATTACATCCAAAATTCTGATTCCCTTAGGTGTAAAGGGAGAGATTGTTGAGCTGGTAAAGAAGGGTGAGTACACAGTCAATGAAACTATCTGTAAAGTGAAAGATCAACATGGCGATGTCCATAATGTCATGATGATGCAGAGAACCCCTGTTAGAGTAGGTCGACCATTCAAAGACCGTGTTGGAATGGACACGCCTTTGGTGACAGGACAGCGTGTCATTGATACATTCATGCCCCAAGCTAAAGGTGGAACAGGTGCTATCCCTGGAGGTTTTGGGACAGGAAAGACTGTAACGCTACACCAGTTTGCCAAGTGGGCAGACGCACAGGTCGTTGTCTATGTTGGTTGTGGTGAACGTGGGAACGAGATGACCGAGGCGCTTGAGGAGTGGCCACATCTCAAGGACCCGAAAACAGGTCGCCCCCTGATGGAACGGACAGTCCTAATTGCTAACACATCTAACATGCCAGTTGCGGCACGAGAAGCATCAATCTATGTTGCAGTCACAATTGCTGAATATTTCAGAGACCAAGGCTTTGATGTAGCTTTGATGGCTGACTCAACCTCTCGCTGGGCTGAAGCACTACGTGAGATCTCTGGTCGTCTAGGTCAACTCCCCTCTGAAGAAGGGTATCCCGCATATCTTGGGTCACGACTTGCTCAGTTCTATGAACGTGGTGGTCGAGTCAAAACACTTGGCTCCGAAGAAAAACTTGGTTCAATTACAATCTGCGGAGCTGTTTCACCTCCAGGAGGTGATTTCTCAGAACCAGTCACTCAAGCAACGCTCAGAATCGTGAAAGTATTTTGGGCTCTTGACAAAGATCTTGCAGCCAGAAGATTCTTCCCCGCCATCAATACGCTGACAAGCTATTCGCTATATTTCACCACACTTGAGAAATGGCAAAGAATGAACATGGGTGAAGATTGGCCTGCGTTAGTCAAGGAAGCACTTGCACTTCTACAGAAGGACCAAGAACTTAGAGAGATAGTACAGCTTGTGGGACCTGATGCACTTCCTGAATCTGAACGTGCTATTCTAGAGGCTGCACGTATGATTAAGGAAGACTTTCTGACACAGAGTGCACTTCACGAGGTTGATACATATTCTCCTATTGGCAAGACCTATCATATGCTGAGAATTATCATCAACTTTGCAAACAAAATGACAGAGGCCGTACAGTTGGGTGTACATGTCAAAAGAATCTTGGAGCTTAGTGTTCTAGATAATATTGCCAGAATGAAGATCGCACCTTGGGATTCATACGAAGAAACAATGGATGCTATTGAACGAAAGATTGACGGAGAATTTCAATCACTCTTTCAAGAACTATCTGAATCCGGTCTAATGTACCAAGAAAGTGCGTAAAAGTTAACGCAAGCTAATCTAAAAATTCGTTGACTTTATCGCTATGAATGTGATTTTGTTATTAGATATGACACCAAAAGATCAGATTGAAGCCTTACATGAAATCATCAGAACCTGCACTTTGTGCCCTCTCCATAGTACACGAACAAATGCAGTTCCCGGGGAAGGCTCTGCAAATGCACATGTGATTTTTATCGGTGAAGCGCCTGGCTCAAGCGAGGATAGAGCTGGACGCCCCTTTGTAGGGAGATCCGGTGAGCTTCTCACTTCAATGATTCAGGAGATTGGCCTCAAAAGAGATGATGTCTTTATTACATCAATTCTGAAGTCGCGTCCTCCAAGAAATCGAACGCCCATCCAGTCTGAGATTGATGCCTGTAGACCGTATCTTGAACAACAAATCGAG
>JBHLQJ010000208.1:0-5420 GCA_048884945.1 Candidatus Thorarchaeota archaeon
CATAGAACATGAACTCCCCAACAGCATCGACATAGCCCTCGAAGTCATTGTCAAGAAGGTTGAAAACAATAGGGGTTACTCTCAATTTTGCTCCAGTTCCAACCAATATAATTCCAGCAATATTATCTGGATGGTTAAGCGCATAAAGCTGTGTAAGCGCACCACCCATGCTATGACCTGCGAGAAATGGTCTGTCAAACCTTGTTACTACCTCATGAATATCATGCAAGTATGAATGAAGGATGTTTCTTTCTGCTCGATCTCGAGTTTTCCCATGGCCATTAAGCTCAATCGCTACAACATGATAGTTTTTTGAGAGACCTTTCATCTGCATGAACCAAGTAGCCGATGAACCGCCAGCGCCATGAATGAAAATGATTGTCTTCCATTTTGAATTCCCAGCCTCTTCATAGTTTACAGACATGGACTCTCTCTCAATACCTATAGTAAACAGAATCACTCAAAAATCTGGTTATTCAAAAGTAGGTTCGAAATCATTGTGCTAATATGAAAACCAAGAATTCTACATAATCGCAGAAAATAGCTGATTCCCCTTTTCATGAAGTATGTGAAAAAAGAATCTATTACATCCCTTTTGTTGAAAAACAATATCCACTTAATAGTGGGATATACCTCTATAATTTTGAGGAGTTGTATATGAGAACACTGATTGCCTACTGTACTCGATATGGTGCAACCGAATCTACTTCTGAAGAAATAGCGAAAGTACTTAGTGATGAGGGATTTGACGTTCGTGTTGTCAACACCAAGAAAGAGAAAGTGAAGGACATTTCTGAATATGACTTGGTGATCGTCGGAGCAGGTATGCAGATGTCTAGATGGTGCAAAGAATCCGAGAAGTTTCTTGATAAATTCCAAACGGAACTTAGAGAGAAGAAGATTGCGATTTTTATTTCGTCTGGTGCACAGATGTTATTGGAGCATGACGGTCTGATAATGGAAGTGGAGAATAATCGGCAAAAGTTCCTTCTTGATAAAGTAGAGAAGTACTCACTTAATCCAGTAGCGCTGGCTATCTTTGGAGGAGTCTGGGACTATAACAAGATGGGTTTCGTTTTTAAAAAGACAATGGGTCCATTTAGAATGAAGATCGAAGAAGTTGGGATTAAGGAAGTAGAACCTGGTGTTTATGATACACGCAATTTGGATGAAATAAGAAAATGGGCCAAAGATTTGGCAGAAAATGTGAGATGAAAGAAAACCCCAGAGCTTTGATTAAAAGTATATATTTCGATTAATTCTTACGCAGAATTTTATTACATAATTCCAAAGTGATATGAAGAAGCTATGTTTAAAACGAAAACTTCTTGGAAATGAGCTGCGCATGACTCTTCATAATCGAAATCCGATGCTCCTCTGTTTCGCGGGCGGTACACTAATGATTCTATCAGGCATTAGCGGAGCAATCGGTGTTATTGGTGAGTTATCTCAAATCATTCCATACATATTTGGACTAGAGTTCTTTGAAACCTTTGAGAGTTTTATGTCTGGACTAGCAGCATGGGCTACCTTAGGTGGTATTGTCGCAATTTTTGGCGGAATTATCCTTACAACTGAGAAAGTCTGGTTTGGTAGAATTCTAATTTTAGCAGGAATCGTAATTGGTGTAGTTGGACTGCTGATGACCTTGGTTCAGATGGCAACAGCAGGCGTGTTCGTCATGGACTTGGTTCACCAGCTTCAGCAATCACTAGGGTGGATTGGTGCAATGATGGCTTTCATTGCACGGATAATTGCGGAACAGAAACCAATGGTGGATCGATAAGCGTTATACTTCAAAAATAGAAACAGACGCTTCAAGATTCTTTGCCGCTTGAATACATTCACGGAGGATTCCTTCTTTATCAACATCCATCCTCGTGAATACCGACACAAACCAGACCCCTTTACCTGTTCCACAAATCAGACTCACAGCACCATCCGGATTGATAGCTACAAAACCTTGCTCTGTAGCTAGAGCTCTCAAGAATGCAATATTCTTCAACGAGAAATTTTGGAGGTAACCATTCCAAGCCTGAATTATTGTGTTGATTTCACTGGCAATATCCATGTTATCGCTTGCATAAGCAACCTTTCCTTCATAGGTGAAAACGCAAAACCCGGTGATCTCAGTATAGTTACTCATAGCAATGTCGATTGCTCTTTTAATTCGCGTTACCATGGCTAATTCAATTTCTTCAGTGTAGCATTATAGAAATAGGTTTCCTGATTGTAGTTTGGTTTATGCAAATGTTAATTGGATTTCAAACAAAGATATTATCGAGTCATATGGTTCGCAAACGAAAGGAAAAGACAGACAAAGTGTCACCAATTGGACATACAATACCAGCAAGATATAGGGCACACCCAATGATGCTCACTCGATGGATGACAGACATTGATAACTATGCTAGAAAGAAGAAACAGAAGAAACCCAGAGCCTTAAGACACCCGCCACCTAGATAGATGCATCTGCAGTCATTATTGCTTTTGCCATTAGTAATGTCCGATGATGCAACTCATCATTACTGATGCTTGCTTGGAATCGATTATCCTTTACTGCAAATCCATGACGAAGCGCGATATTTCTGAGATTTTCATTTCGAAGCTTTTCTGATATTAGTCTGTAGGAAAACCAGTCATCGGTCCCTTTTTCTTGTATGTAACAATTAATCTTGAAAGACAAACCAGTCTCAAGAGTGACTTCAAATCGTTTTCCAATAGATTGTTTGATGATAGTTTTTGGTCCAAGAATACCCCTAAGAACAGACATTGTAAATAATGACGCAGGACCTGGAAGGAATGCCCACGACCAAAAGCGGAAAGCTAACACCATTAGAACGACTGCAATAATTAAGCCAACATTATTGAAAGCAGCAACTACTAGTAAGCCTTGAGCGACGCCCTCAGGTGGAGTTGTAATTGTACCTAAGCCAGCGATACCAGTTGTATAGTATACAAAAAAGGTAATTGAAAATACTATAATGAAGGCTGAAAGGGCAATTCTAATCCTATCTTTGTAGAGAGCCCTTGCTTCAAGTAGGAGTTCATTCTCCAAACTTATTCTTCCTCCAGCGCATTCAGGTACATGTTTCGTGAATGTTTCCCATATTCCTTACAGAGATCTACTAGAATATTGAGCAACGGATGCTCATTATTTATTCGGATTGCGTAAAGCTTTGGTGTTAGCTGGTCAATCTGAATCATTTCGTTCTCTTGCAGATGGGAGATTACACCTCTATACAGACTTCTTGATTTTCCACTATAGCCGATGAGTCGGCTCAATTGAACACCACTGACGCTTCGCGGGTATATATGAGCCAGCGCCAAAAGAATTGCTCTCCTGGTGTCATTCAGCGATGACATTAGCTGTATCAATTCATAGACCGATGCGTCCTTAGTGTCATTATCCACTTTCAACCAGCCTACTATTACACTTGTTGTGTCATATTAAACACATTAGTTTCGCGCTTCGAATGTTGATTTTTCGGAGCTTTATAGCGTTGAGTTTAGTGCAGTTACTATATCTCTGTTACTAATCCTACATTTAGACAAACATTAGTTTATTGAGGAGAAACATCCGATAAAGTGTTAATAGCACAAATTCCAGAAAAGAGTAGTAGAATCTTAACTGATAAGGAGGTATATGCTATTTCATCATTTTCGAGCAAATACTTCGGTTGGCTCATCGCTCTAGCTATAGTCCTTCTTGGAAGTTGGTTCCTATTACCCGATGGCTATGATTCAGTGATTGCTATTTTTGGACCTCACTTTGGAAATTACCTGAGGCCGACGCTAGTAATGGTAAATCTACTACTGGTTAATCCGATGAGTAACTTCACTATGATAGCTGTTTGGGCAGGAGCTGGCTTCGTTGGAGGAGTGATGGCTGGAACAAAGAAGGGTGCCTTCGTTGTTGGTCTGATGACGTGGCTCTCGTGTCTTGCTCTCATAGCTCTTTGTGCGTATCTGATATTTAAAACAGGTATTGAATTAGGCTCATTTTCCGTGCCACCAGGATCTTCAATCGTTTACATCCTAGGTATACCCGTAATTCAAGGTCTGATCGACCAAATCTTCCCAATGATTTCAGGAATGGGAATGGGATTTGATGTGACTACGATATTGACTATACTTGCGCCACTATTGTTGTGGTTCTTAACACCAGTCATAGTAGTCATTGTTGCGGCTATCGTTGGAGCTGTAGTCCGACCAAAGGAGGAATTTTAGAATGAAACTAAACAGAAAGCACGCATTAGTTATACTAGCTATTGGGTTCCTACTCTCAATTCCAGCTGTTGCTGCTGCAAATAATAGCAGTGCAATTTTGGCTCAAGATGTGGGTGAAGATTTCTTCTTCAACCTAATTGAGAATGGAGCTGAAATAGTATTTACTGCGATAGATGAGCAGGGTGCACCTGCAGTCGTTTATGGACAGCTTGGTATTCCTGATGAGCAGCTGGGTCTTGATTTGCCAATGTACGATGGTTGTGTAATGATGGCTCTGCTTGCTACACAAGGTGAACTCTTGGAATATATTTTAGACCTTGTTGGAACTCAGCTCTTCAACTTCTCTGATAGTGGTGGTGGTGGAGGACTCATGGCTCAGCAGTTCGGTGAAGGCGGATCACCAATTGACTCAATCTTCAATATGTTAGGTACTGACTTCAGTCTGCTGATCAATGTGTTCTTCAACATAGAGAATGACGATGCTCAAGTAAACATGGCAGAAATCAGGACACATCTTCACAACGGATTTAATTTCGACTTCGAGGAGTTGCTGAATCTCTTTATTGATGAAGAGTTCATCTCAAGTCTTATTGGAGAACCAGTGGAACTACCATTTACTTCAATCAATCTCTTCATTTATAGAGTCACTAACCCATTTGCAGATGCAATCAACAGTGTGCTTGATGTAATGGACCAAGATGGTTTCATTGCATCAATTGATTCCTCTTTCTTCACTACAGCACGAGCTTCAGGCGCTGGACTACTTGCTGTGCCTGATTTGGGTGATCTTATGGATCTCATTGAAAGCTTTGGCGGAGGAGAACCAGCTCCACCAGCAGCGTTCCTACTTTCGCAATTGCCAGACCTTGATGGTCCAATGGCGATTGCGGCTGCAGGATACATTGGTGACCAGGTTCTCTCAACGAGTGACAATGAGCTCAATATTTTTGAAGACCTCTTAGGCAAGTCATCGACTGGGGTAGTAAATGGTCTAGATAGTGGTCAGTCACTAGTTGCTGCTTTCCTTCCTCAAAATATGAATGTGACCGGGTATTCTCCTGAGGCTGAAGCACTCAACCGGACATTCTATGATGCAGGGGCAAGAGTAGTATTTTGGAATGCAACAGCATTCGCTGACGTACCTGACTATACTATTAACTTTGAACCAGGTGCTTTTCCACCACTTTTGG